>CAVAIX010000042.1:0-14379 GCA_963588695.1 Bacteroidaceae bacterium
GTGCCCAGTCAACCGCCTTCACCTGGTAAGTCTGCGTGCCGAGGTCAAGGTCTGCTTGTCGCACGCTAAAGCGGCCGAGTCCAGCACGCAGCTGCATCGTGTCACCGGGCGTATGGAGTATCAATGCCGTCCGCCTCACCACGATACTGTCTGCTATGATGCGCCAACGGGTTTCCGTGGTGGTGGTGTCTTCTGGCACACTGTCGTTGAGGGCAATGTCCAAGTGGCTGTCTTCCAGGCAAGCGCCGTTGAGTTGCAGGGTCTGATGGACGAGGTCTAAGCCGCGACTGGACAGCCAAAGGCGACCTACCTCACCTTTGACACGGGCGGCAGCAATCAGATTGACCGTGTGGACGCGGGCGTGGTTCACCTCCAAGCCGTTGACAACCACACGCCCTTCTAACAAGGGCAGCAACTGCACGTCAGCGATGGTGCGCTGCACACTGACCAGGGTATCAGGCTGTCCCGTGACGGAGTCCGTTCCGATGACCTGCACGCCCCCAATGCCGAGGTTCAGCGGAAAGGCAAGGCGCACACGGTCTACCATGACGGTGAGTCCCGTCGCTTCCGATGCGGCACTGGTAATCCGACCTACCATCCAACTCTGTACTGGAGGCAGATAGAGCAGCAGAGCCAAGACGAGCGTCAACAGGACGGGGCTCAACAGAAGACCGAGTATCCACCAGCACGCTTTCTTCATGGTTTATCGAAAAAGATGATGTTGTTCCAAATAGGATCATCGGGCAACGGCGAGTCGAGCACAATCTCTTGTTTAGAGACGGGATGGACGAACGCCATGCGGCGCGAGAGGAGCGAGATGCTGCCGTCGGGATTGCTGCGCCGCGCACCATATTTCAGATCGCCACGGATGGGCATTCCCAAGGCCGCCAACTGACAGCGTATCTGGTGATGGCGACCCGTGAGCAGCTGCACCTCTAACAGCTGGTAACGGTCGGTTTTTCCGATGGCACGATAGCGCAGAACAGCCTCCTTGGAACCAGGCACTTCGTGGTCGTAGGCATACGACTTATTCTGTTTCTCGTTGCGCGTCAACCAGTGGGTGACGGTGACGGGAGTTGTGTCGTGCATGGTAGCAGACTGTACCAACGCCCAGTAGGTCTTGTGAACCTCACCATTACGGAACATCGCATTGAGGCGCGACAGTGCCTTGGAGGTGCGAGCAAACAGGACAAGGCCGCTGACGGGGCGGTCGAGCCGATGTACCACACCGAGAAAAACGGCTCCAGGCTTCTGGTATTTCTCCTTGATGTAGGCCATAACGGTTTCCGACAACGGGGTGTCGCCCGTCTTGTCACCCTGCACAATCTCGCCACTTTTCTTGTAGACGACGATGAGGTGGTTGTCTTCGTAAACTACTTGCATGAGGCCAGCAACGGATTAAGGTTCTGCGATGATGTCCAGCGGATGGTTTGCAAAGGTAGTGGCTCCATGGGCGGTCAAGAACTGCTGGTCGCGAAAGCCCCACAGCACACTGATACACGGCAGGCCGCTGTTGCGTGCCGTAGCCAGATCCACGTCGCTGTCGCCCACATAAACGGCCTCGTCTTTGTCTACGCCCAAGAGACGGAAGGCTTCGTCGACAGTGTCGGGGGCAGGCTTTTTACGAATACCTTCTGCTTCGTGTTCGCCTACGGCCACTGGAATCTCGGGAAAGAAATGTGCCACTAAGTCCTGGGTGGCGGCATAAAACTTATTGCTGACCACGGCCATCCTGCTGCCGCGCTGGTTCAGCGCGTGAATGAGAGGAAGAATGCCGTCATAGGGTGCTGTAGTGTCCAGCGAATGCTCCATATAGTAACGGCGGAAAGTGTCGAAACACGCCTCGAACTGAGGGTTTTCTGCACCGTCGGGCACGGCACGCTCCATCAGCAGCCGGATGCCGTTGCCAACAAAGCGGCGAATGTCGTCCACACTGTGTTCGGGCATTCCGAACTGTCGGAGGGCATAGTTGGTCGCAGCGGCCAGATCGCCAAGGGTGTTAAGCAAGGTGCCGTCAAGGTCGAAGATATAGGTTTTGTATTGCTTCATTGCGCCTTATTCTGTTTTCCGGGCAAAGTTAGCAATTTCTTCCGAAAATGCACACGCCTGGAGCTGAAAATGTATGTTTCAGGTGAATTAAAACAAATTTGAAGATTTTTTGCGACGATGCATGGATAAACAAAAAATTGTTGTAACTTTGCAGCCATAATGACGTAAACAGCAACGATTATGACAACAGCCAAAGTGGCTTACTGGCTCGACATAGCCGACTACGACCTCGACACCGCCGAGGCGATGTATTCGACGGGGCGATGGCTCTATGTGGCCTTCATGTGCCATCAAGTTATTGAAAAGACGCTGAAAGCATACTGGTGTGGCACTCGTGAGGACGACCCTCCCTACACGCACAACCATAAGAGGCTGGCCTCGGGTAGCGACATTTACGAGCGGATGTCCATCGACCAGCGCGACTTTATCGAAACGATTACAAACTATAACATCGAGGCCCGCTACCCCGAGGACAAGACAGAACTCTCTCGCACGCTCATCAAGCCAGTTTGCCGCAATCTCATAGACGAAACCAAACAGCTACAGCAATGGATAAAAGACGAACTCTCAGCCGCGACGAAGCCCTCAACCTCGTCCGTCGATACAAGCAAGTGATAAGCCCCCGTTTTGCCGTCGAGCCGAAAGTGATGATGTTTGGCTCCTACTCCAAGGGCAATGCCAATCCTGACAGCGACATCGATGTGGCCGTCATCGTGCCGACATACGGTGACCGCAAGTTTGAGATTTCCAAGACGCTCTGGCACGATGTCGATGAGGTGAGTTTCCTCATCGAGCCCGTCCTCATGGCCGAAGACCGCTGGTCGCCTCTCTACGACGACGTGATGCGCACGGGTGTGGCGGTGTAGGAATAGAGCGGAAAACGAAAGGGGCCTGCTTTCGCCCGAAAACGAAAAGAAAAACCTGTTTTTCTTTTGCATTTCTCTCGCTTAATCGTACCTTTGGCCTTCGGCCGAAAGTAGGCTGCACCTCGAAAAAAGAAACAAAGACGATGAAGATTCCAAACAACAAGAAATACCTCTACCCTGCCCTGGCTGGCATGGTGGCCATCGTGGCTCTCGTAGTCTACTTTTTCTTCTCCGCTGTCTCAACACAGGCGGAGACCTTCTATGTCTATATCGATAGCGACGACACGCAGGACTCCGTGTTTGCTAAAATCGAGCCAAAGGCTTCGTCCATGGCCATGGCTGGACTCACGACGCTGCTCCGCCACACGGACTACAGTACACACGTACATACTGGACGCTATGCCATCAATCCTGGCGACGGGGCACTGCGGCTGTTCCGCCGACTGAAGAACGGACAGCAGAGCAGCCTGCGACTGACCATTCCCGAAGCACGCACCATGGAACGGTTGGCGGCACTGCTATCGCGAAAGCTGATGCTGGACTCGGCCACCATTGCACAGGCACTGACATCGGAGGAGACCTGCAACAAATATGGTTACGACACGTGTACCATCAGTGCCATATTCGTGCCCGACACCTATGAGGTCTACTGGGACATTAGCATTGACGCGCTACTGCAGCGCATGGAGCACGAACACGACCACTTCTGGAAGGGAGAGCGGGCAGCCAAGGCGGCAGAACGGAAACTCACACCCGTGGAGGTGGCTACCTTAGCCAGCATCATCGATGAGGAAACGGCAAACACAGCCGAGAAACCGATGATAGCAGGTATGTACCTGAACCGCCTTAAGACAGGAATGCCCCTACAGGCCGACCCCACCGTAAAGTTCGCCCTCAAGCAGTTTGACCTGAGGCGCATCTACACCAAGCTGACACGCTTCCAAAGTCCGTATAACACCTACGCCAATGAGGGATTGCCCCCAGGGCCTATCAAGATTGCCTCCATCAAGGGCATTGACGCCGTGCTCAATGCCGTTGACCACGACTACCTTTATATGTGTGCGAAGGAGGATTTCTCGGGCACCCACAACTTCGCTAAGACCTACGCCGAACACCTAAAGAATGCTGCACGCTACTCCAAGGCACTCAACGAGCGGGGAATTCAATAAGCAGACGAGCGTCCATGCCACTACCCTCTGACGAACAGCGACTGGAACGACGGCTACTGGGCCAGTTCCAGAAAGCCATGAAACAATACCGCCTCATCGACGACGGCGACAAGGTGCTCGTCGCCCTGTCTGGTGGCAAGGACTCGCTGTTCCTGCTGGAAATGTTGGGGCGACGCGCCAAGATTGAACGACCACAGTTTGCCGTGGAGGCTGTCCACGTGAGAATGGAGAACATTGCCTACGAGAGCAACCTCCAGTATCTGAAAGACTTTGCAGCAGCCGTGGACGTTCCACTCCATGTGGTGACCACGTCCTTCGACCCCACCATCAATCCACGCAAGCCAGCGTGTTTCCTCTGTTCTTGGAACAGGCGCAAGCAGATTTTCAATCTCGCCCAGCAAATCGGGTGCAACAAGATTGCCTTAGGCCATCATCAAGACGACATCATCCATACGGCCCTGATGAACCTGTCCTTTCAGGGACATTTCTCCAGCATGCCTCCACTGCTCCGCATGGAGAAGATGCCACTCGCCCTCATCCGTCCGCTCTGTCTCTGCCACGAGGATGACATCAGGACTTATGCCGAACAGCACGGCTATCAGAAACAGCAGAAGCTGTGTCCCTACGAGCGGGACACCAAACGTACCGCGATTGCAAACCTATTTCGGCAGATGGAAGACCTCAACCCCGAGGCACGATACTCCATCTGGAACGCCCTCGAGACAGACCGTTTTCAGCAACAACAGCAATAGAGGGCAACCAACCCATACGTCAAGGAAAGCACAACAATAGGCACTCGACAGAAACGACGCTCGTAGACGGCTGGTTGCGCCACAAGGAGATAGACTCTGTAAACGGCATAGCCGACCAGTCCGCCCCACAGCAATCCAGCGAGAATATCGCCTGGATAGTGTACGCCAAGATACATACGCGTCCAGCAGTTCAGCAACGACCAACTGACGAGGAAACAGGTCAGCAGCCGATTACGCGCCAACAGTGAGAAGAAAACAGCTAAGCTAAACGTGTTGGCGGCATGGGCAGAGAAAAAGCCATAGCTGCCGCCCCGGTAACCGTCAACCACAGCGACAAGGTGGCCTATCTCTGGATCGTGAGTCGGTCGCCAACGCGCCACTAACGGTTTAACCAGTGTGTCGTCAACCGTTCCTGCCAAGACCACGCAAAGCCCTGCCGCAGCTAATATCAGCACCACCTGCCGTACGTTGCGATTGGCTCGCAACACCATGTAGAACAAGGCCACATAGAGTGGAATCCACGTGCGTGCGTTGGTAAACACCATCGCCAAACGATCCACAAACACTACGTCGCTACCATTGAGCCACAAGAGCAGTTGCTTGTCCAACTGTATGAGGGTTTCCATGGCACACAGGGATTAGATCATCTCAATGTCTGCCACAGCAATCCATCCCCGTTTTCCATCAGCCAGACGAATCTCGCGCCAACCCTTCATACTGGAATCGGTCACCGTAACACGCGTACCTTCGTGGAGCATGAACAGCGTAGTGCCATTCTTGGCTGGGGTACTGCGAACCGCCACAGCCGGAGTCATCACGATTGCTCCCGTGCGGTGCATCAACTTATCACGCTGCTGCCAAGCAAAGAGATTAGACAGGAAAAATACCAACACCAGTGCAAGGGCGCCGAAGAATCCGGCCTTGCGAAGCCATACCAAGTCCACGAAGAGGTAGACCAACGCTAAGACAATGGCCACGGCCAGCGAGACCAGTGCCATCCAAGCCCATGCGTCAACACTCATCAGATTAACCAAGGAATGATACCACGTGACGAAGAACATCTCCGTCTCGGGCGTGATGCGGTCGATAGTTTTTGACTGCGCCATTTGCAGGTTGAAGCGGATGTCTTCATCGCCAGGTGACAACAGCAAGGCACGCTCGTAGTTGAGTACAGCACGCGTCATGTTGTCAGTGCGGTAATAGGCATTGCCGAGATTGTAGTAAAGGTCGGCATCGGCTCCCTGCCGAAGCAACTGCTCGTAGATGTGGATGGCCTGCTGGTAACGTTCATGGGCATAGGCACTGTCGGCTGCCGCCTTCGTCACGGGTTGCGCCTGCGCCGACAGTACTGATGAGAGCAACAGGAAAAACACTAACTTCTTCATGATTTCACCTCTCTTCCTTTTTCGATTGACGTAATGGCCTTGACAGCCGCATCATACACTTTGTTCATGTTGCCATGAGCATCGCCTGGTGCGTAGCGGGCAAACTCACACTCGTCCAATGCACCGAGGAAGAGTTGGATGGTGTCTGCATCCGCTCCACGCTCATCCAGTTTTGCACTGATATTCTCGCGCGAGAGCTGAGCCACGGGGATGTTGAGTTTGTCACCAACGTACCCCCAGAGGGCGCGCAACACCTCGTCGTAGAATTCGTTTTGGTTGTTAGCCTTCATCAACTTGGCGGCCTTGCGCAGGCGGCGTGAGGCCACTTTGTTGGCTCGCTTGCCACGCATCTTCACGATGTCTGCATGGTCAATGGCTCGTTGACGGAATACGATAAAGAGGGTAACGAAAGTACCAAGCAGAAGCACAAGTGCAATCCAATAGGCTACGGACGCAAAGAACGAGTCACCGAGGGCCTGCGAACGGATGTCGCCCGTCTTAATGTAGCGAATGTCCTTGTTGACCTGCTGGAGTTCCTCACTGGCGTACGCACGCGAAGCATTCCCATTGCCCTTCTGCACCTTCAGCGTGAAGGGTTGTGTGCGGAGCGTCTTATAGCTGCCGCTCTTCGTATCGAAATAGACAAACTCTACGGGTTGCAACTCGTAAGTGCCTTGATGGCGCGGTACGATGAGCACATCGTAGACCATATTGCCCTCTATGCCGTTGGTTGACAACTTCGTTTTGTCGGTCACCTTGGCGTCATACTGGTCGAAGTCCTTCGGCAACACAACGGTCGGTTGCTTGATAAGTTTCATATTGCCCACGCCACTCACCACGATGCGCAGGGTTACGGGGTCGTTAGCCTTCACCTTATCCTTGTCCAAACTGGCCGAGAGCGAGAAAGAGCCTACACCGCCCGAAAAGTTGGATGGCCGCGTCGGTAAGGGATCTACCGTGATGGTCAACCCTGGAGCCTTGATGATTTTCTTCACCTCCGTATATCCAGAACCGCCATTGAAGAAGGCTTCGAACGGGTCTACATCCCGATTCTCCAGCATCACCATACCCTCGTAGTCGAGACTCGGTATCTCCAGTTTGCCTGTGGTCTGGGGGAACATCACATACTGCTGCCAGGTCACGGTGCGGTAGGGTCGTCCGTTGAGCGTCTCCACATGGAAACTCTTCTGCTGCGGCAACGGCACCTCCCGAGTGTAGAAGCTCTTCAAATCTGGCATCTTACCGTTGAGTGAGGTTAGGTTGACCAGCGTATAGACTTTATAGGTCAGCAGAATCGGCTCCTGCTCGTGAACTCGGCTCTTATTGGCACTGACCTTCATAAACAGCGCATTGCCCGAGATGTGTCCGCTGGAAGCATGACTATCGCTGTCCCCAGAACGCTGTCCGCGGTTTTGCTGCGACGAAGACGCACTACCCGACACCTTGATGTGCAGCACGTTGGAGTGCATCTGCTTGCCACCAATCTTGACGCGTGCCGCAGGGATGGTGTAGTTGCCTGCTTTGTTGGCACAGACGATGTAGGTATAAGTGATGGACGAGGAACTGGAGGTCTTTCCATTGACCATCTGAAAGCTCGACTGCGAACTCGTGCTGGGGCCCATCAGCACTTCCAGTGCTTCTGGGATGTTTCCGGCACGGAATTCCTCCACGTCGTCGGTATTGACGGTATAGGTCAGACGGAACTGCTCGCCGACGGCCACTTGTGCTGGTGCGCGCCCCACGATGCTCTGTCCGAGCGCAGAGGCGGACAGCAACAGCATCACGGCCAGCGGCAACCACCGCAGCCTCGTCAGTCTTGTCCTGTCTTGCATATTCTTGTTCATAGTTCTTTTGTCGTTTTCTTTCGTCTACCAATTCTTCTGCAAGCGTCGGCGCTGCGGCTGCTGTTGCAGTTTCTTGATGCGCTGCTGCGTATTCTTCTCCTCCTGCATGGCGGCATTCAACAGCTGTTCGGCATTCTCTCGGCTCATCTGCGGTTTCTGCTCTTGCTGCTTTTCCTTTTGCTGGGATTGCTTCTGTTGCTTGTTGTCTTCCTTTTTGTCTTGTTTCTGCTTGTCGTCCTTCTTGTCCTTGTCGTTTTGCTTTTGCTGCTGTTGCTGTTGTTTCTGCTGACGCTTGCACAGCTCCAGATTGTAGCGCGTCTCATCGTCATCAGGATTGTTGCGTAGGGCCTCCTTATAGGCTTCTATGGCATCACCATACATCTTGAGCGTCTGGCACACCGTACCGACATTATGGTAAGCCAGAGCACGACGACGGGGGTTCTGCTCCAACTTCGCAGCACTTTGGTACTGCTGTACGGCTGCAGAGTCCTTGCGCTGCATCAGCAACGCATTGCCAAGGTTATAGACGGCCTGCGGATTGCGGTCGTTGCGCTCCAATGCTTTGCGGTAGCTGGTCTCTGCCTCGGCATAGTTGCCAGCTCGGAACTGACGGTTGCCCTTCCTGATGTAGTCGCGGTCGGTCTGCGCCTGCACACTGAGGGTGGCCAACAGCAGAAGGATGGCGGTCGTTGCCTTTTTGCGACTAAACAAGTGTAGCTTTCCTAAATGCGGATTGCGGATTTCGAGAATACATATTTCCAAAACGAGCAACAGCAGTATCAGGATGGCCACGGCCTGAAACTGTTCGTCGTAGTCGCTGTATACGGTCACGGACGTTTCCTTCTTGGACAGTTTATCCAGTTCGGCATTGAGTTGCTCCTGCGCATTGGCGTTGTTCTCCACGTGGATGTAGGCACCGCCACCAGCCTCCGCCACCTGTTTGCACATCTCTTCGTTCAAGGCCGACATGACGGTCTGTCCTGTTTCGTCTTTGATATAGTCCTGCGTACCACTCATAGGAATGGGCGAACCTTTTGGAGACCCAATACCTAACACGAACACACGCATCCCCTTGTCCTTGGCCTCGCGGGCAGCTTCCAGTGCCCCACCCTCGTGGTCCTCACCGTCGGTAATCACAATGATAGCCTTGCCGATACCTTGTTCCTGCGTAAAGCTGTTGACGGCCATCCGGATGGCAGCAGCAATGTCTGTGCCCTGCACGCTAATCATAGACGGATCGATGTTGCTGAGGAACATCTTTGCCGACACGTAATCACTCGTGATGGGCAACTGTACGAAGGCATCGCCAGCAAAGACGATGAGTCCCACCTTATCGTCGGTGAAATGGTCAACTAGGTTTTCCACCATCATCTTGGCGCGTCCTAAACGACTCGGTGTCACGTCTTCCGCCATCATGGAGTTGGAAACGTCCATGGCAATGATGGTCTCGATGCCTGTCCGTTTCTCGCGGTTGATCTTCGTCCCCATCTGCGGCCGCGCCAACATGACAATCATCAGAGCTAAGGCTGCCAGCAACAGGGTGAACTTGACACGGGGGCGATGGCGCGACACGTCTGGCGTCAACTCTCGGACAAGGCGGGCGTCGCCAAACCGCAACAGGCGTTTCTTCTGCCGGTAGGCCGTCCACCACCCAATCAACACCATCACGGGAATCAATACGAGCAGATAGAGATATATAGGGTCTTCAAATCGAAACATAATACGCCAGTATTTTTAAGGTAGTTTTCTGAATAGTGTCAGCCGTAGTAGCATCTCCAGCAGCAGCAGCAAGAAGGCGGCCACAGCAAAGGGCTGATAGGCTTCATACCGCTTGCTGAACTGTGTCACGTTCAGCTTCGACTTCTCCAATTTGTCAATCTCATGGTAGATATTCTGGAGTTCACGGTTGTTGGTGGCCCGGTAGAAGCTACCGTCCGTGGCCGTGGCGATATCACTCAGTGTCTTGCTGTCTATCTCGACAGGGATGTTGACATACTGCACACCACCAGCCACAGGCATCGGATAGGGTGCAACTTTGTTGGTGCCCACCCCGATGGTGTAGACACGGATGCCCAAACTCTTAGCAATCTCCGCAGAGGTCATCGGCGAGAGGTCGCCACGATTATTGCTGCCGTCGGTAAGGAGTATCACAACCTTGCTCTTCGCTTTGGAGTCCTTTAGGCGACTGACAGCGTTAGCCAGTCCCATACCAATGGCCGTTCCGTCCTCGATGAGTCCGCGCGTGGCCAAGTCGGTGCGCACGCCCCGCAACAGGTTCAGCACCGAGGCATGATCCGTAGTCATTGGACACTGCGTGAAAGCCTCGCCAGCAAAGATGGTCAGTCCGATATTATCGTTGGGACGACCAGCAATGAACTCGGCAGCCACCTGTTTGGCAGCCTCGATGCGGTTCGGTTTCAGGTCTTCTGCCAACATAGAACCAGACACGTCCATCGCCATCATGATGTCAATGCCTTCCACCGACTTGTTCTTCCAGGAGTTGTGCGTCTGCGGACGAGCCAGTATCAAAACTAACAACACGAATACCGCCAGCCTCAACAGCATCTGCAACGGCATCAGCATCACCTTCCAACTGCGCGTCGCAGAGCGGTAGGCATGGGTGTCGCTCAACCGCACGGTAGGCTCGGTTTTCTTCCGATACATCAGATACCATATTATATAAGGTATCAGAAGGATCAACAGCAGCAGATATTCTTTATTTGCAAATTCCATGGTTGTTCATCTTTATATCCACTCAGCCAACAGCAACACGTGATAGACCGCATCTGCCAGTATCGCCACGCATACCACAGCCAACACACCGATGATGGCTTTCAGCAACCGTCTCGTCTTTAGCGAGCGCTGGTCCGCCTCCGTCAGTTCTGGCTTCTTGACCTCTTCGGCAACAGCCGTCTCCTGTTTGGTCTGGTCAATAAACGCGATGGCATTGACGAGATTGGCATCATTCTCATTGATGAGGGTGGAATACTTGGCAAACTTCACGAGGTCGGCAGTGACGAAGAGTTGGCGCAGCTCGTCAATCATCGTCTGGTCGCCCGTGGTCGTCAAGCGTTCTATGATTTCACTGCTGGTCATCTCCATAGCCGAGAAATGATATCGTTCCTCAATGTATTTGCGCAACGTGTCAGTGAGTTTCGTGTAATACGCTTTCGGGTCGTCGGAAGCCACCATACGGTCTGCCTTGATCTGCGCAATCATCTCCATCGCCTTTTGGTGCGGCAAGAGTCGCTTGACAATGCGCAAGGACTTGATGATGGGACGGTTGTCGCGGAGACGAAGGCTGAGGTAGTAAATGGCCGCCATGAGCAACAGCGAGAAGACGCTCAACCAAAATGGTAAAGCCCACTCACTCCACGAGAACGGGTTGTCCTGCACGTCTTTCGGTCCGAAGAACTTATCCAACTTAGTGGTATCAACCTCCACCTCCATCACCTTCAGTGCCAGATTCTTGGTCGTGTATGTCTTGCCGTTCACCTTCACGCGGAACGGTGGAAGGTAATAGAGCTTCCCATCGAAAGAGGTCAAGGTATAGATGCGGCTGACAGTCTGTCGTCCGTCCGATGTTTCTGCCGTCGTCCCTTCGTTGGTGGCCAGCACCTCCACACCAGGCACGATATTCTGGCGCGGCTTGAACTCGGGCATCGTGACCTTAGACTGCTGGGGCACTGTGGCCGTCACCGTCACGTGTACCTGCTCGCCTATCAGCATCTCAAGCGAATCGATGCGAGCCTCCACGTCGACTTGCGCCAGCAGTGGCACAGGCAAGCAGACAAGTAGATATAGTATGAACTGTCTCATAGTGGTCAACTTCTCTTCTTAAACAACAACAAAAGGTGTTTCACGAAATCCTCGCCTGTCGATATGCTGACCATGTCGACATTGCTCTTGTTCATCGTCTCATGCAGACGTTGCTGCATCTGATTCCAGTACTGCTCATGGGCGCGTCGCAACCGTTTGCTACTGGTGTCGATATACTGTTCAAAACCCGTTTCGGCATCGACCACGCGCATCAGCCCTACATCGGGCAACGTCTTAGCAAAGCGGTCGTAGACCTGCACCGCCACGACATCGTGTTTTCGATTGCATATCTGCAAGGGTTTCAGGAAGTCTTTCCGGTCGTAGAAATCACTGAGAACGAAGGCGGTGCAACGGTGTTTCACCACACTCGTCAAGAGCTGCAACGGCACTTCCATATCCGTGCGCCGACTCTCGGGATGGAAATCGAGCATCTCGCGGATGATATACAGGATGTGCTTGCGCCCCTTCTTTGGCGGAATATATTTCTCTATTTTGTCGGAGAAGAACATCACCCCAATCTTGTCGTTGTTCTGGATGGCACTGAAAGCGATAGTCGCGGCTATTTCCGTCACCATCTCCCGCTTCAGCTGCCCTTGTGTACCGAAGTCGAGCGAACCGCTGACATCGATGAGCAGCATGACGGTCAGCTCGCGCTCTTCCTCAAAAACCTTCACGTAGGGGCGATGGAAGCGCGCCGTCACATTCCAGTCTATATCGCGCACGTCATCGCCGTACTGGTACTCGCGCACTTCACTGAAAGCCATACCGCGTCCCTTGAAAGCAGAATGGTACTGCCCCGCGAAGACATTGGTGCTCAGTCCACGGGCTTTGATTTCAATTTTCCTTACCTTTCTCAGTATTTCAGCGGTTTCCATTAAGGCACTTCCACTTTATTGATAATCTTCGAAACGATTTCCTCACTGGTCACGTTGCTGGCCTCGGCCTCGTAGGTCAGTCCGATGCGGTGGCGCAGCACGTCGTGAGCCACAGCGCGGACATCCTCTGGCACTACATAGCCACGGCGCTTGATAAAGGCGTAGGCACGAGCGGCCTTGGCCAGATTGATGGATGCACGTGGACTGCCACCGTAAGCTACAAGGTCTTTCATCTCCTTCAGCCCATAGCGGTCTGGATAACGCGTAGCAAACACGATGTCTGCAATATACTGTTCGATCTTCTCATCGATATACACCTCACGAACCACGTTACGGGCATCCAGTATCTCCCGCGCGGTCGTCACAGGCTTCACCTCGGGCAACTTGCCAGCGATGTTCTCGCGGATGATACGTTTCTCCTCTTCCAGCGTAGGATAGCTAATCACTACCTTCAGCATGAAACGGTCCATCTGTGCCTCAGGCAACGGATAGGTACCTTCCTGCTCTATCGGGTTCTGTGTGGCCATCACCAAGAACGGTGTCGGCAGGTCAAAGGTCTCCTTGCCGATGGTCACCTGCTTCTCCTGCATGGCTTCCAGCAGCGCACTCTGTACCTTTGCTGGTGCACGGTTGATTTCGTCTGCCAATACGAAATTGGCGAACACGGGACCTTGCTTCACTTGAAAGCGCTCGTCCTTCTGCGAGTAGATCATCGTGCCCGTCACGTCGGCTGGCAGCAAATCTGGTGTAAACTGAATACGGCTGTAAGAGGCATCTATCAACTGTGAAAGGGTCTTTATGGCCAGCGTTTTGGCCAGTCCTGGCACACCTTCCAGCAGGATATTTCCGTCGCTGAGGAGTCCGATGAGCAACGAATCCACCAGATGTTTCTGCCCTACGATTACCTGATCCATGCCCGTCACGAGATTGGTGACGAAACCACTTTGCTGTTCTATCCGGATGTTAAGTTCGCGGATGTCAATTGATTCTGCCATAGTTTATGTGCGATTTATTTGTTTTCTACTTTTTTTTCGATGTGCAAAAGTAATCAATTCCCAAAGGAAAGCACACATCATAGTTTCTAAATAATATTAAAAAGGTTTTCGCCGTCTTACAATTTAAGAAACTTTTTCATATCATAACATTTTGTCTGCAAACTCGCGGGATGCTCAGACCAATTCGAAAACGCCCGTCGGACTTTTGCGTTTGAGCACATCCAATTGGACATCGGCTCCCACAATGACACCGTGGCCGCGCAGGATGGTTTCCACGGTCTTGCGAGCCAGTTCTGGATGGTTGTTCTCTTGGCTGAGATGGCAGAGCCACACGTGCTTCAACTGCTCACTCATATTCTCTGCCAATGCCTTGCCGCAGTCGCCGTTGCTTAGGTGGCCAGTTTGCGAAAGGATACGCCTTTTAAGATGAAGCGGATACGGGCCGTTCTTCACCATCTCCACATCGTGGTTGGCCTCTATCACCAGATAGTCAGCCTTGGTGATGTACGGTTTCATCTCGTCGGTCACCCAGCCAGCATCGGTCATCATGCAGAACGTCACGCCTTCCGCCTCAATCATATAGCCCACATTATCTGCGCTGTCGTGGGGCACACCGAAAGGGGTC
>CAVAIX010000043.1:0-14268 GCA_963588695.1 Bacteroidaceae bacterium
GGTCAAACGTACTGCCACCACCTCATCGTCGTCGTTGATGTTGATGGCTCTCACACCTGCTGCACGTTGATGGCGGTAAGCTTCGAGACAAGTCTTTTTGATGATGCCCTGCTTGGTGGCGAACACCACGAAATGGGTCTTGAGGAATTCCTCATCGTTGAAGTTCTTCACCCGTAGCACGGCATTGATGGCATCATCCGGCTCGATGTTGAGCATATTCTGGATGGCGCGCCCTTTAGAAGCCTTGTCGCCTTCTGGTATCTCATAGCACTTCTGCCAGTAGCAGCGCCCCTTCCGCGTGAAGAAGAGCAGCGTGTTGTGCATGGTTGCAGGATAGATATACTCGGTGAAGTCATTGTCGCGGTGGCGTGCGGCCTTGGCTCCCACACCGCCACGTCCCTGCTCATGGAACTCGTCCAGTTTGGTACGCTTGATGTAGCCCATATGTGAGATGGTTATCACTACGGGGTCGTCGGGATAGAAGTCCTCGGCGTTGAACTCGTGGTCGAAGGGAATAATCTCCGTGCGGCGAGCATCACCATACTTCTCCTTCACCTCCTGCAGTTCCTGCTTCATCACCTCACGACAGCGTTCTGGGTTGTCGAGGATTTCCTGCAGGTCGTCAATGAGTTTCATCAGGTCGTCATACTCCTGGTGGAGCTGGTCGACACGCAGACCTGTGAGTTGCGACAGGCGCATATCCACAATGGCCTTCGACTGCAACTCGTCCAACTCGAAGCGTTGCTCCAGCGCACGCTGCGCATCACTCGGTGTCTTACTCTGGCGAATGAGGTGTACCACCTCGTCAATATTGTTTACGGCAATGATGAGTCCCTCGAGAAGGTGGGCACGCTCTTGTGCCTTCTTCAGTTCAAACTTGGTGCGACGGATGGTCACATCGTGGCGATGCTCCACGAAATACTTCACGCAGTCCTTGAGCGTCAGCAGGCGCGGACGGCCACCGACCAATGCAATGGTGTTGACCGAGAAACTGCTCTGCAGTGCCGTCATCTTAAAGAGTTTGTTGAGCAGCACATTGGCATTGGCATCGCGCTTGCAGTCCACAACGATGCGCATGCCCTGTCGACCCGACTCGTCGTTGACGTTGGCCACGCCTTCTATCTTGTGTTCATTGGCTAAATCAGCGATATACTTCACCAAGTCGGCCTTGTTGACCCCGTATGGAATCTCCGTCACGACAATCTTGTCGTGGGTTTCGCCAGCCTCAATCTCTGCCTTTGCTCGCATCACGATGCGTCCACGTCCAGTGGTGTAGGCATCCTTCACGCCCTGCAGACCATATATATAGGCACCCGTGGGGAAGTCGGGACCAGGGATATACTCCATCAGTCCGTCTACGTCAATATCGGGGTTATCAATATAGGCACAGCATCCGTCAATCACCTCGTTGAGGTTGTGGGTTGGCATATTGGTGGCCATACCTACGGCAATGCCGTTGCCACCGTTCACCAAAAGGTTGGGAATCTTGGTAGGCATGACGGTCGGCTCCTGCAGCGAATCGTCGAAGTTGTTGGTCATATCAACCGTATCCTTATCCAAGTCGTCCATGATATGTTCACCCATCTTCGAGAGACGGCACTCCGTGTAACGCATGGCGGCAGGTGAGTCGCCGTCCACCGAACCGAAGTTGCCTTGACCATCCACCAGCGTATAGCGGAGGTTCCAGTCCTGAGCCATGCGCACTAATGCACCATAAATAGAGGAGTCGCCGTGGGGATGGTACTTACCAAGCACCTCACCGACGATACGTGCACATTTCTTGTAAGGTTGTGTTGATACATTGTTGACGTTCATCATACCATAGAGGATACGGCGATGAACTGGTTTGAATCCGTCTCGTACATCAGGAAGAGCGCGCGCCACAATCACCGACATGGAATAGTCGATGTAAGACGACTTCATCTCTTCCTCGATATTGATTTTAAGAATTCTGTCGTTGTCGATAGTTTGATCCATTATTATTGATTTGGTTTGTTTTCGTTATTTTCTGTTAAAATCGCCTATAAGGCCATTTGCGTGGCCTCTGCCGCATTTTTGCGGTTTTTGGTTTTGACGTACAAAGGTATGAAAAAGTGGGCAAACAGCAAAATATTTTAATGATTATTGACATGAACATCAGTCAGTCGGCCACCAATGACGCGCGAAGTAAGACGCAGCGTTCTACTATGGGATGCATCATGCTGGGTAACCTGTATGGTGACTCCCACTTGATAGTCCGTACCTCCAGTGACTTCATTCTCCGTTTTCTTCACGTCCCAGTCGTCGGCAAAGGTAATATCAGCATTCGACAGGTCTACACCTCGGGAAGCCAGCAGTTCACGGTTGGCACTATTGGCCAGATACGTCTGAACAAGATTTTGAATGGTCTCTATATCTGCTGCAGAAACCTGCATCTTGAGACAGTTCTCATAGTTCGCCTTTGCATCGTCAATATATTCACCATCCGCGTGTTTGTTGATATATCCCTTATATGCCTCCAAAGTATTTTGGTTGGTAGCGGACACCCAGTCGAGCGAGTCAATCTTCAGTCGGGCTTCGGTAGCATGGACACTCCCTGGATGTTGCTGGATGTAGCGTGCTATGACATAGGCCGACTGGCTGGCAAGGGCGTTATACCAGTCTTGATCTATCTGTTTGAGCAGGTTGAGGTGAGCCATGATGGAGTCGCGACGCTCCTGCGGTGCATCGGGATACATATCCAGATAATTCTGAAGTACAGCCGGCTCCTGGCATTCCATGGCATTTTCATAGGCCGCCAACTCATTGCCCTGCTGCGCGCGCTGGTAGAAATACCATCCAGCCAAGATGACCGAAAGGGCTATGACAAAAGAGACGGCCAGTATAACCCATGATTTGGAATGGCGCTGAGGCTCGTCGGTAGATCCTGCATCCGGTCTGTTGGGCGAAGACGTTATCGACGACAAAGCTGAATGACAGTTGGGACACGTCTCCTGACCTGCTAAAACCATATTCCCACAATGGGGACATTTCACGACATTTCCTGCAATAGCAACCCCACAACTGGGGCAAGTGGCGGCCAGACTGCTTACCTGATGGCCACATTCAGGACATTTGATAATGGGCATATAGACTACTCCTTCTTTTTTGTTTTTCCTGTTGTATTCAAACTTTTGGATGCAAAGTTACTAATTTATCCACAAATATACTTAACTTTGCACCCGAAATAGTAAACTTTATACTTATGAAATACCTGTCAACGACCTTTCTCGCCCTTTTTACTGTTCTGTCATATAGCTCGTGTGGCCACGACGACCCTGAACCCATTCCAGAAACATGCGGGCGAACGGTAATCGTATATATGGCGGCTGAGAACAATCTGTCATCGTATGCTCAAGACAATATCGATGACATGAAAGAGGGTGCCAAAAGTCTGGCAAGCAACGATCGTTTACTGGTGTTTGTCGACAGGAACAGTAAAAAAGAAAAGCCTTTCATCATGAGGCTAACTGGCAATAATGCCCAGCCCATTGACACCCTGTACAAATACAACACGGACTTTTACAGTTCGGATGCTGAAAAAATGAAGGAGGTTTTAGCGTGGTGCATGAAAAACTACCCGAGTGAATCCTACGGACTGGTGCTGTGGGGACATGCGGACGGCTGGATGATCCACACCCCCACCCTGCGTGGCACAACATGGAAGAACAGCAAACGTAACATATCGCGGGCCTACGGATTGGACACAGGTGACGACATCGGTGGCGACGATGAATGGATGGAAATTGCGGATATGCGCGACGCATTGGCTGCTCTGCCCTATTCCTTTAAGTTTATATTTGCCGACTGTTGCGCCTTTCAGAGCGTAGAAGTAGCCTACGAACTGCGCAACGCAACAGATTATATCGTGGCATCGCCTGCAGAAATCCCTGGTGCTGGAGCACCATACGAAACCATTATACCAGCCATGTTCAACAGAACGGACGGCAGTATGTGCCAACAGCTATGCGACCTGTATAACGAAGCTGGTGGAACGGGCAACCGTGTGGCTATCTCAGCGGTAAGTACGGCCAACATCACCGATTTAGCCAATGCCACAAAGGAAGTCATCGTCAACGAACTGAACGGTAAAACCTTCAACATGGATGGACTGGTATACTATTTCAACAACGTCAATCTAATCTTTAAGTCGGAGCGTATCATGTACGACATGATGGACTTCATGCGTCAAAACATCAATAGCGAGACTTACACAAAATGGAAGCAAGCCTACGATGCCACAGTCGTATACAAGAGATTAAGCACGCAATGGGACACCAATGCACTGGTCGACTTCAACGATTTCACGGTGACTGACGACAATTTTGGTGGTATGAGCATGTTTGTGCCGTTGGAACGCTACGACACCATAAACGAGAACTACAATACGCTGATTAAGCAGACCTCCTGGTACAATGCCGTAGGATGGGCTTCCATCGGCTGGTAGTCTTCCTTATTTGTTGTCAGAGGAATGTTCCGCAGACTGATGGACGACAACCTTGACTTTTGAGATGCGGCGCTCTTCCTGCTCCATAATCTCGAAGGTGAAATGGCGGTAGTCTATCTTCTCGTGAAGACTGGGAAAGTCACCCTTGATTTCGAGCAACAAACCAGCAATGGTGTCGGCATCGCCCTCTACGTCAGCAAAAAAGTCATCATCAATTTTGATAATCCGACAGAAATCGCTCAGCAGTGTCTTGCCCTCAAACTCGAAGGTATTGCTGTTGATACGTGCGTAGTTACGCTCGTCTTCATCATATTCATCGTTGATCTCACCGACGATTTCCTCAAGCACATCCTCCAGCGTAACGATGCCGCTTGTACCTCCAAACTCGTCAACCACGATGGCAATATGGACGCGGTTGGACTGGAACTCACGCAACAGGTCGTCTATTTTCTTGGTCTCAGGCACAAAATAAGGCGGACGAATCAAGGACTGCCAACGAAATGTGGCAGGCTTTCCTAAGTGTGGCAGCAAATCCTTGATATACAGAATACCCCGAATGTTATCACTATTGTCTTGATAGACAGGGATGCGCGAATAGTTATTGTCTACAATACACTGCAACACCTCACTGAAGGAGGAACGAAAGTCTAAATCAACGACATCTTGACGACTGGTCATAATCTCTTTGGCTGTCTCGTCACCAAAACGCACGATGCCTTCGAGCATACGCTGCTCGTCTTTGATATCATCCTTGTCTGTCAGTTCCAACGCCTGTTCCAAGTCATTGACACTCAGCACATGATTATCTTTCTGTACAACCTTTCCTGCCAATACACCCGATTGGAGGAGCACACTGGCTAAAGGATAAAAAAGTTTCCGGCAAAACAGAATGCCAGACACGGCACGACGGCAAAAGCGCAATGGTTGCTGTCGAGAATAAATTTTCGGAATGATTTCTCCAAACAGTAGCAGTAAGAAAGTCAGCAGCACCGTAATACACAAAAACTGCAACCAAACAGCATCGCCAAAGTCGACAACGCGGGCGAAGAAATAATTCAGCAACATGATAATGGTCACATTCACCAGATTGTTGGTGATGAGAATGGTGGCCAGTGTACGTTCCGAATCATTGCGCAATGCTATAATCTTACTGTCGGAAGCATTTTTCCCCTCTTCCAGCTCATTTTCATCACTGGGAGTCAGCGAAAAGATGGCAATTTCGCTACCTGAGGCAAAGCCGGACACAAAAAGCAGAGCTAACGCCAAGATCAATGCAACAAGAGCCCCATAGTCTGGAGCGTTCACTTGTATTTCTGCTAAAACCTGTTGTAAGTCCATGATTATTTGGAAGGATGTGTTTCTGCGTCTGCATTGCTCACAGAAGGTTGAGCCACACCAGAAGCTGCTGTATTGTTTTGTCCTTTTGGAGAAATAAGTTCGATATTGTCAGCCCATATCTCTGTCTTGAAGCGCCGCTGTCCCTGACGGTCATCATACGAAGAATAGCGCAACCGGCCTTCTACATACAGTTTGTCACCTTTATGCACATACTGCTCCACTATTTCTGCCAAACGTCGCCACAAGATGACATTATGCCAGTCGGTATGATCTGGGACTTGGGTACCGTTCTGTAAGGTATATCCGCGCTCGGTTGTAGCCAAACTAATGCGAGCTACCGCCACCCCCTGTTCCACATAACGGACCTCAGGGTCTGCACCAACATTACCGATCAGCATTACCTTATTCATCGTCTACCTGTAAGATACAGCATCATGGTGGCTATCACACCCGATTATTTGCACAATCCCAAGAACTGGAAAGTAAAGTTTTTACCCTTTGCCGACGGAAATTGACTACGCTCGTCAACACGATCACGCAAGTGTTCGATAATACGGTTGTAGCAATCCATTCCAGATGCAGCCTTGCATTGTGCTACGAAATGGGTGTCACGATACTGGAATTTCCCTGTACCAGGAACAATCTGCACGCGTTTGAAATCCAGAGTGCCTTCATACCATCCGAATTTCTCCTCATTCAATTTCGTCAGTACAGACACATTCTTCTTCGCACGCTGGTCGGGAACTGGGTGCAAGGCACGCTTCTCCTTAAAGTCAAGCATGGTTCTCGCCTCCGTCTTGATGAGAATAAAATAAACGCGCGGACGAATCTTGTAACGCTTGGGATAAAACGTATCACTATTATAGTAGCTACGAATGTCTTTCTCAAGAACGGGATCCATACCAATCTCGTCAATTTCCGAAAGAAAACGAATAGCATCGTCAACATTGTCTACAAGGGTTTCCTTGTCAAAATAGCGTATGTATAAATTCATCTGGCAATATTTGTTTTCCTAAATATAAGAATGAGTTCGGTTTTCTTGTACAAAAAAAAGAGCGGAAAACGGGACTCGGACCCGCGACCCCAACCTTGGCAAGGTTGTGCTCTACCAACTGAGCTATTTCCGCAACAAATTAAAAAATTATGGTGAAGAGGAGGAGACTCGAACTCCCACGTCGCAATTGACACTACCCCCTCAAAGTAGCGCGTCTACCAATTCCGCCACCTCTCCAACATAAAGACATCATTGAATAGAAAAAGAGTGCCCAGAACAGGACTCGAACCTGCACGCCTCGCGGCACACGCACCTGAAACGTGCGCGTCTACCAATTCCGCCACCTGGGCATTTTACGTCAAGACATTCCTTAACGCTCTTTTCTTTTCAATAAATGAGCGGAAAACGGGACTCGGACCCGCGACCCCAACCTTGGCAAGGTTGTGCTCTACCAACTGAGCTATTTCCGCTTATATCCCCTTTCGGAGAGCATCTCTCTCGATTGCGGATGCAAAGGTACAGTATTTTTCCGACTTACCAAAAATTTTCTCGTATTTTTTTTGAAAAAGTGTTCAATCCATACGGTTTCGGTAGTCTTCATAGCCAAAACGACGTAACATTTCAAAGGTTCCGTCTGCGTGAAGCATTCCTATGGCAGGATGCGTCACACCATTGAATAAGTTGGTTTTGACGGTCGTGTAGTGGATCATATCTTCAAATATCACCTCTTGACCGATGGTCAACGGTTTCGAGAAACGCCAAGAGCCCATAAAGTCGCCCGACAGGCAACTATTACCTCCAAGCCGATAGGTATTTGGGGCAGTCGCCTCGTCCATTTCCACCAGTTCCGCTCCACGCACCTCTGGATGGTAAGGCATTTCGAGACAATCGGGCATATGGCAGGTGAAACTGACATCAAGGATTGCGGTTTTTATACCTCTGTCTTCCACCAAATCTACGACATGGGACACCAGTGATCCAGTCTGCCATGCAAAAGCAGAACCAGGTTCAAAGATGACCTTTAGATGAGGATAGCGCTGATGGAACTCCTTCATAACACGCTCCAGCAACGCAATGTTGTAGTCCTTACGGGTCACAAGATGACCGCCGCCGAAGTTAATCCATTGCAGTTGGGAAAACCACGGGGAGAATTTCTCTTCAATATGCTGGAGGGTGCGTTCAAACACATCAGCTCCACTCTCGCAATGACAATGACAGTGAAATCCCTCTATATCTACAGGCAGTGTCTTCGGCAATTTTCCAGCAGTCACTCCAAAACGGGAACCTGGAGCACACGGGTTATACAGCAAGGTGCCGACTTCCGAATACTCGGGGTTAACTCGCAGACCCATAGAGCAGGCTCCAGCACGATGATGGAAGCGTTCGTATTGAGACAACGAATTAAATGTCAGATACGACGAACAGGCCGCAATCCTGTCAAACTCACTATCAGTGTAGGCTGGCGAAAAGGTGTGCGCCTTTTCACCAAACTCCTGACAGGCGAGCAATGCCTCCGACAGCGAACTGGCCGTAGTGGAACGGATATATTCACAGAAAATAGGAAAAGTCTTCCACAGGGCAAAAGCCTTAAAGGCAAGGATAAATTCCGAATTGGTTCGTTCGGCCACGTCACGGATGAGCGACAAATTACGACGTAACTTTGTCTCCTCTATAATATAAATAGGTGTATCGAATTCCATTTTTTTTGCTGTAAATCTCAATTTCGACTGCAAAGTTAACTTTTTATTGTCATTAAATTGCATTATTCCATATAAAATGATTACTTTTGCATCTGATTCCAGATGACAGCAATGAAACTCATAGTAATGACTAAACCCACGTTTTTCGTGGAAGAAGACAAAATACTGGCAACACTCTTTGACGAGGGGCTCGACTGTCTACACCTGTACAAGCCGGGGACTTCACCCATGTACGCAGAGCGGTTGCTCACCCTTCTGCAGGAAGACTGCTGTTCAAAAACCGTAGTCCATGACCATTTCTATCTGAAGGAAGAATACCATCTGAAAGGCATCCATATTGACAGTCCTGAGCAGACTGTTCCTCGGGGTTACCGTGGGCGGTTGAGTCGCACCTGCACAAGGATTGACGAGTTGAAAACGGCCAAACACGATGCCGACTACGTGTTTCTCAAACACATCTTCGACAGCCAGACAGGCGACGAGAAGGCATCGTTCCAAATCAGCGAACTGGAGCAAGCCGCCAAAAAGGGACTCATAGACCGCCACGTCTATGCCCTCGGAGGCATGAACATCGACAACATCCGCATGGCCAAGGAAATGGGGTTTGGCGGTGTTGTTATCTGTGGCGATCTTTGGAATCGCTTCAACATCCATCAGGGACTGGATTACAAGGAACTAATCGCCCATTTTGAAAAGCTTCGGAAAGCCGTTGGATAAACATAAAGAACAACTAACAACAATACTACTACAAAATGAGAGAACCAAACTCCTACATGGTGTTTTCAGGCACTGCCACAAAGTATTTGGCAGAAAAGATCTGCCTCAGTTTAGGATGCCCACTCGGTGAACTACAAATCACGAAGTTCTCCGACGGAGAATTTGCTGTCTCTTTCGAGGAGTCCATCCGCGGTCGCGACATTTTCCTCGTACAGAGCACTTTCCCCAACAGCGACAACCTCATGGAACTCCTGCTAATGATTGACGCTGCCAAGCGCGCCTCCGCACGCACCATCAATGCGGTTATCCCCTATTTCGGATGGGCACGTCAAGATCGCAAGGACAAACCCCGTGTCAGCATTGGTGCGAAATTGGTGGCTGACCTGCTGTCGGTGGCTGGTATTGACCGCGTCATCACGATGGACTTGCACGCTGACCAGATTCAAGGTTTCTTCGACGTTCCCGTTGACCACCTCTACGCCTCAGGCGTCATCCTTCCTTATCTGCAGAAGCTTAAGTTGGACAACCTTGTGATAGCATCACCAGATGTCGGTGGTTCAAAGCGCGCCAGCACCTATGCAAAATACCTCGGTTGTCCGCTGGTACTCTGCAACAAGACACGTGCTCGCGCCAACGTGGTAGCCACCATGCAGATTATCGGTGACGTAAAAGACAAGAATGTAGTCATCGTAGACGACATGGTAGATACAGCTGGAACCATTACAAAAGCGGCAGACATCATGAAAGAAGCTGGTGCAAAGACCGTCCGCGCCTGTGCCTCACACTGCGTTATGAGTGGCCCAGCCAGCGAACGCGTACAGGAATCGGCCTTGGAAGAAATCGTCTTTACCGACTCCATCCCCTATACACAGCGCTGTGCTAAGGTGAAGCAGCTGTCTGTGGCTGATATGTTTGCAGAAACAATTCGTCGCGTGATTAACAACGAAAGCATTTCTGGTCAGTACTTGGTATAAGTAGACGCGAGAACAAAAGCAAAAAAGAGAGTGGCAATCCCTCCACCACGGGGAAGGAAAGCCACTCTCTTTTGTTATTGGATATCCCGATAGGAATTACTGATTGCTGGGCAATTCAAGCCATTTTACATAGCAGAAATCCTGACGGTGAGGCAGGTTCTTGTTCTTGGGATACATACGAACGGCTGATTTATAGCTACCAGCCTGCTGTGGAGCCAGTTCTGCCTCGAAGGTATAGTTGTTTCCTTCCTGCTTCACCATTTTCAGCGGTTCTACCGAGAAGATGCGCTCCTTTCCTTCTTTATCCACAAAGAGATTGACCTTTTCCAAACCAACGGCATCTTCAAGTCCCTGCTCGTTGATGACATACGTCAGTTTGTACTTGTCACCCGTCTCTCCACCACCAGCGGGGAAATCCCATGAGGCTGACACTACATTGATAGCATCCCACCGTTCGGCGACGGTTTCCTTCCACTGGGCGATTTCCTTGGCCATACGGCAGTTGTCCTTACTGATGGCCTTGAAGCGCATAGCTTCCTTGGTATAGAACTTATCATAGTAATCATCCAACTGGCGCTTCATCGTGTAATGCGGTGCGATCTGTGCGATAGAATTTTTGATTACCTTAATCCATCCCTCGCTGAAGCCCTTCTTGTTCTTCTTGTAGTAGAGTGGAATGATTTCGTTTTCAAGCAACGAGTAAATAGTGGCAGCATCCAATTGATCCTGATGTCCTTGGTTTTGGTAGGTGCGTTTCTCTGTCAATGCCCATCCTGCACCCTCGCGATAGCCTTCCAGCCACCAACCGTCGAGTACGGAGAGGTTGACAACACCATTCATCTCGGCCTTCTCACCCGATGTTCCGGAAGCCTCCAACGGACGTGTCGGCGTGTTCATCCAGATGTCCACACCACTCACGAGGCGGCGTGCCAAGAGGAAGTCATAGTCTTCCAGGAAGATGATCTTACCAAGGAACTCTGGCCGCTGGCTGATCTCGTAGATTTTCTTGATGAGTCCTTGTCCTGCACCATCGGCCGGGTGTGCCTTTCCTGCGAAGAGGAACTGTACGGGATGCTCGGGGTCGTTAACAATCTTGGACAGACGGTCAAGGTCTGTGAACAGCAAGTGAGCACGCTTGTATGTGGCAAAGCGGCGGCAGAAGCCGATAATCAACGCATTGGGATTGATACGTTCCAACAGGTTGAGCACGCGCGAGGGGTCTCCCTGATTGCGCAGCCACGTGTCGCGGAACTGTTCGCGGATATACGTCACGAGCTTGTTCTTGAGTGCCATACGTGTAGCCCACACCTCCTCGTCAGGCACATTGTAGATGGCCTCCCAGATGCTCTGGTTCGACTGGTCGTAGAGGTGGTTCTCGCTGAAATACTTCCCATAAACCTTCCGCCATTCGGTGGCACACCAAGTGGGGAAGTGAACACCATTGGTCACATAGCCAACATGGTTTTCTTCGGGATAGTATCCATTCCAGATGGGTGCAAACATCTGCTGGCTGACCCATCCGTGAAGTTTCGACACACCATTCACCTCTTGACAGGTGTTGCAGGCGAAGGTAGACATACAGAAACGCTCATTGTGGTCGTCAGGGTTGATGCGTCCCATTCCGATGAACTCATCCCAGGAAATGCCAAGTTTGGCAGGGTAGCCCCCCATATACTTTCCGAAGAGTCCCTCGTCGAAGTAGTCATGTCCTGCGGGCACTGGTGTGTGCACAGTATAAAGGGAAGAGGCGCGCACCAGTTCAAGAGCTTCATTGAACGAGAGTCCATCCTCAATATAGTCGCACAGACGCTGCAGGTTGCAAAGCGCAGCATGTCCTTCATTGCAGTGATAGATATCTTTCTTGATGCCAAGCTTCTTCAGCAGCAGTATACCACCAATACCGAGCAGGATTTCCTGTTTCAGACGGTTCTCCCAGTCACCACCATAAAGCGAGTGAGTAATGGGTTTATCGAATTCCGAGTTCATCTCGTTGTCGGTATCCAGCAGATAGAGCTTCACACGTCCCACATTGACACGCCAAACATAAGCGTGCACTTGATAGTTGGTGTAAGGCACATCTATCACGAGTGGATTTCCGTTCTCATCAAGTTGTCGCTCGATGGGCAGTGAGCCGAAATTCTGCGGTTCGTAGTTGGCAATCTGCTGTCCGTCCATTGACAGGCTCTGGGTGAAATAACCGAAACGGTACAGGAATCCCACGGCACACATATCAACGTTGGAGTCCGAAGCCTCCTTCACGTAGTCACCGGCCAGCATACCAAGTCCACCAGAATAGATCTTCAGCGCGGAATGGATACCATATTCCATACAGAAATACGCCACTGACGGGCGCTTCTTGTCTGGCTTCACGTCCATGTATTCCCGGAAGAGGGAGTACACGTCCTTGATACGCTTCATCAACGCTTTGTCTTTGACAATTTCTTCCTTGCGAGCAAAACTCAGACGCTCAAGGAGCATCACTGGGTTGTGCTTTGCCTCATGGTACAGTTGAGGGTCAAGGTCACGGAACAAGTCACGTGCCTCGTAGTTCCACACCCACCACATGTTGTGGGCAATCTCATTCAAACATTTCAGCTGCTCGGGAAGTGTCGACTTTACGGTCAGTTCCTTCCACTGCGGAGCATTTGCGTAGTCAGCTTTGATTTTCATACTTTCAGTCTATATACGTTGATTCTTGTTGCTTTATTTCTTCATGCGGGCGTCGGCTTTGCGCAGGGCGATATCGTATGCCTCATAGTAGTATTTGATGAAGTGACTCCATAGTGCCTTTTTGGAGAGCGCGTCAGCATTGCGTCGGCAGGTCTCCACCATCTTCTCTGGCATGGCTGAAAAGTCTGCCACGGTGTCTTTGATGATGTCTGCCACTTCCGAATAATTGTAGTCCGTGCGATGAATAACCTTCACCCCGTCCGTTATCTCGCCAGGATGACCGAACACGCCGTTGGCCCAGAGACCGAAGCCAGCCAAGTCGGTGGTGATGCAGGGCACCTTGAAGGCAACGGCCTCCAGTGGTGTATATCCCCATGGTTCATAGTAGGAAGGATAGACACACAGGTCGTTGCCCAGCACTACGTCATAGTAGGACATATTGACAATGCCGTCGCGCCCATCAAGATAGCAGGGTAGGAAGATGACCTTCACATCATCTTCCTTTCTATTGTGCATATCGTAGTACTTCATCATGCCCAGCACATTGTCATGGCTCATATTATGAAGCCAGTGGGTCAACTGCGGTACTTCCAATGGTGTGTCATACTTTTCTCCGCTTGCCAAACGCTCCTGTAGGTCTTTGCGGGGTTCACCCACCCATCCTGGAACATCGATGAATGCCAACACTTTTTTCTTCAACGCCTTGTCGCGGAGTAGTCGATTCATGGCCTCAACAAATACGTCAATGCCCTTATTGCGGAACTCATAGCGTCCAGAGGTCGATACAATCAGTGTGTCGTCACCGAGCGATTCGCCAAGTAGGGCATTAGCCACCTCGAGCAGCCGCTTGCGCGCAGCCTTTCGCTTACTGGTGAAGGCGGATGCTTTCGGCACAAAACTATTGTCGAAACCATTGGGCAACACCACGTCTACGGGTTTGTCGAGCAGTTCGCGACATTCGTTAGCTGTAATAACGCTGACGGTGGTGAAGCAATCCACATAGAGAGCGGTCTGTTTCTCGATGGAGTGTTTGCTCTGCATATTCAGTTCCTCAGCCATCTGGTCACCGTTGTAGGCAAAGAGATAGTCATAGAGCGGCTTTTGGTTGCCGGCTATTGATCGTCCGATACTGGTGGCATGAGTGGTGAAGACCGTGCCGATCTGCGGCATTACCTTATTTATATACAGCGCTCCGAGTCCGCACATCCATTCGTTCGCATGATAGATCACGCGCTTGCGTGCCATATCCTTGCCCATCCAGCGGCAGATACTCTCCGCCACGAGGGCTGCTGCATACGAGAACATCGAAGCCTCATCATAGTCACCGTAGGCATGGAGCGAGTCTACACGGTAGTTTTCCCACAGCCATCCGTATATTTCGTTTTTCTTTTCGAAATAGGGTTGAAAGTC
>CAVAIX010000044.1:0-14162 GCA_963588695.1 Bacteroidaceae bacterium
GATAGTTACCGGATACGTCTTTCTAAGGTCGTCCATCCAGTGTTTCTCCATTTCCGCATACAGGTCGCGGGCAACCTGTTCCTCTACCTCGGTGTAGCTCTTGGGCTTGAATCCTTTCCTGCGATACTTCTTCTTGTTCTTTTTGAAATATTTAGCCATGGCCGCTTTGTCGGTGGCCGCTTGTCTGGCTGGTGATTTCTCGGACAGGACGCAGAGCAACAGACCTTCGTAGGTATCTTTGTCAACGGGAGACTGCAAAGCCATCGCCCGAGATGGGACTCCCTTTGTGTTGAGCCTCCGTTCAGTAGCTGCTGCAAGGACATCGCGCGACGGAATGGAAACGCTGCGCACCAGTTGCTGTCTGACCTGTTCAGATGCCTGCCATTGTTCCAATCCAGGGAATGTTTCCACCGTTTGTCGGTCGTTCAGCAACAGGATGTGGTAGCCGTCAGCGGTGAGGAATGGTCGACTGTAGCTTCCGCGTTGTAAGGCAAAGGCTTCGTGCTCCATCTCCTTCAATAGCTGGTTGCGACCATACCAACCCATCAGTCCACCGCGCTCGGCAGAGCTTTCATCCTGTGATAGCTTTCTGGCCAACGCTGCAAAGTCGCATCCTTGTTGCAAGGCCTGATAGATCGAGTCGGCACGCTTGCCTGCCTGTTGCAATTCGTGGCGGAATCCCCGCTGGTGCACCTTCAGAAAAATCTGGGACAGAAGCACCACCTCGTCATCCGTCTTGTGGCATTGCGCTATTCGGCGAAAATCCTCTTCGGACGGCTCAAGTGCATCGCCGTTATCTTTCCGTTCCGTGCTGTGGCGGCGTACTGCATCGGCAAGAAGACTTCTGAATGTCGACGTGGTGTCAAGTCGGTAGGCCTTGGCTGCCATCACCTTTAACTTGCGGTTGACGTAAATTTCCAGAAAATCATCAGCCTCGCAGGACTTATCGTCCGTTTCGTTGCAGTATGTGCGGTATGCCTGTACAAACTCAGAACGCTTCACGATTGTGTCGCCAACCGTCAGAAGTGTCGGGTCTGCCTGTGCCTGCACCGTTGTGGTGACAGGCAACAACAGGAGCGCAAGCAACAGCCGCTGTACCATCTTAGTCGTTGGGACGGGAGTAGTTGGGAGCCTCGCTGGTGATGGTGATATCGTGCGGATGGCTCTCGTTTACACCGGCATTGGTGATGCGGGTGAACTTGGCATCATGCAACTTCTCAATTGTAGGGGCACCACAGTATCCCATGCCCGAGCGCAGGCCACCGACCATTTGGTAGATGACCTCCTGTACGGTTCCTTTATAGGGCACACGTCCAGCAATTCCTTCTGGAACCAACTTCTTGACATCCTTCGTGTCTGCTTGGAAATAACGATCTTTCGAACCATGTTCCATGGCTTCGAGTGAACCCATGCCGCGGTAGCTCTTGAATTTGCGACCATTGTAGATGATGGTATCACCAGGACTCTCTTCTGTGCCAGCCACCAAAGAACCTACCATCACGCAAGATCCACCGGCTGCCAACGCCTTGACAATGTCGCCAGAATAACGTAGGCCACCATCGGCAATCAGAGGCACACCCGTGCCCTGCAAAGCCTTGTAGACATCATACACGGCACTTAACTGAGGTACACCGACACCAGCCACCACACGTGTAGTACAGATGGAGCCGGGGCCAATGCCAACCTTGACAGCATCCGCTCCGTTGTCCACCAACATCTTGGCAGCAGCCCCTGTGGCGATGTTTCCAACAACGACGTCAATGTTCGGGAACGAAGCCTTGGCCTCACGCAGTTTCTCAATGACACTCTTGGAATGGCCGTGTGCCGTGTCAATGACGATAGCATCAACACCAGCATTCACCAGTGCCTGCATACGGTCGAGCGTGTCCACGGTGACTCCGACTCCAGCGGCCACGCGCAGGCGTCCTTTCTCGTCCTTGCAAGCCATGGGCTTGTCTTTTGCCTTTGTGATGTCCTTATAAGTAATCAAGCCCACCAAGTGATTGTCTTTATCGACAACGGGGAGCTTCTCAATCTTGTTCTCCTGCAGAATTTGTGCGGCGGCAGCCAAATCCGTCTGCTGGTGGGTTGTTACCAAATTCTCCTTGGACATGACCTCGTCAATGGTGCGATCCAGACGACGTTCAAAGCGCAGGTCGCGATTGGTGACGATGCCGACCAAGTGGTTGGTATCGTCGACTACGGGTATACCGCCGATATGATATTCAGCCATCAATGCTAAGGCATCCTGAACGGTAGAACCGCGGCGGATGGTCACCGGGTCGTAAATCATACCGTTCTCGGCGCGCTTGACGATGGCCACCTCACGAGCCTGGTTTTCTATCGACATATTCTTGTGGATGACACCAATACCTCCCTCGCGGGCAATAGCAATGGCCATCTGACTTTCCGTTACAGTGTCCATGGCGGCAGTCACGAAGGGAACATTCAATTGGATGTTGCGTGAGAAGCGTGTTTTCAACTCTACCATCTTGGGCAACACTTCCGAATAGGCGGGAATCAACAGGACGTCGTCAAATGTAAGGCCGTCCATCACAATTTTTTCTGCAATAAATGATGACATAAATAACTCCTTGAAATTTTATTGCGTGCAAAATTACTTATTTTTTTCGATACCGACAAGGGTTCCGCCGATTATTAATACGATTTAACGCAGTAGGGTCAGTTTGCCATTTCGCTGATGAACTTGATGCGTACCAGGCGGATTTCGTCTTCCGTACATTCTGCTCCCAACTCATTGATAGCTGTTTCAAGGGAGTCGGTCTCGCTGCCTAAAAAATAGTCGTAGATGTCATCAAGATGATCTTCGTCCATCACCTCGTCAAGGAAATAGTCGATATTCAGTCGCGTACCGCTGTAGACGATAGCCTCTACTTCGTCCAAAAGCTCGTCGAATTCCAAACCTTGTGCATTGGCAATGTCGTCCAATGCCACTTGTCTGTCGATGGCCTGTATGATTTTCACCTTCAGCATGGACTTCTTGGCAACGGTGCGGACGCGAAGGTCAGTCTGCCGTACGATTTCGTTTTCCGTGCAGTATTTGGCAATCAAGTCTACAAACTTCTTGGCATAGGGCTGTCTGACTTTTCCTTCACCCACACCTTGTATGTTTTTAAGTTCTTCCAGTGTGATGGGGTAGTCTGTAGCCATCTGTTCTATGCTGACATCTTGGAATATCACATAGGGTGGACGTTCCATTTTCTTTGCCACCTTCTTTCGTAGGTCCTTCAGCATGATGCTGAGTGTCGGGTCAAGTGCCGTTACCGCTCCGTCGTGTTCGGAAGTGCCCTCGTAGTCCTCGTCAAAGTCCTTGTCCTCGACCATCATAAACGACTCTGGTTTCTTCAGGAATTTCTTTCCAGCAGCAGTTACTTTCAGCAAACCATAGTTCTCTACGTCTTTCTTGATATATCCGGCGATAAGCGCTTGTCTGATAATGGGATTCCAAAGTTTTTCGTTCATGCCTTCACCAGCCCCGAATAATTCGTGGTTTTGGTGTTTGTGGGCTAAAATCTCCTCTGTCTCACGCCCAGTGATGAAATCTATGATATAGTCGGCGCGGAAGTTCTCTTTGAGGGCAATCAGCGTGTTGAGCAGAATAACCAACTGTTCTTGGGCTTCGATTTTGGTTTTCGGGTGTAGGCAGTTGTCGCAGTTGTGGCAGTTGTCTTCCGGATACGTTTCACCGAAGTAGTGGAGTAACATCTTGCGGCGGCAAACTGAACTTTCGGCATAGGCTGCAGTTTCCCGCAGTAGTTGCCGTCCGATGTCCTGCTCTGCCACTGGTTTCCCTTCCATGAATTTCTCCAGTTTCTGCAGATCCTTTCTGGAATAGAATGCAATACACAGTCCTTCGCCGCCGTCGCGTCCAGCTCGCCCTGTTTCTTGGTAGTAGCCTTCCAGTGATTTCGGAATGTCATAGTGTATCACGAACCGTACGTCGGGTTTGTCGATGCCCATCCCGAATGCAATGGTTGCAACGATGATGTCGGTTCTTTCCATCAGAAAGTCATCTTGCGTCTGCGAGCGTAGTGTCGATTCGAGACCAGCGTGGTAGGCCATCGCCTTGATGTCGTTGGCACGCAAAATCTCCGCCAGTTCCTCTACTTTCTTGCGTGACAGACAATAGATGATGCCGCTCTTTCCCGGATGTTGCTTGATGAACTTGATGATGTCCTTGTCCACATCCTTTGTCTTGTTCCGGATTTCGTAGTAGAGGTTGGGGCGGTTGAACGAACTTTTGAACTCCATGGCATCGCTGATGCCGAGGTTCTTCTTGATGTCCGTACGCACCTTATCTGTTGCTGTCGCGGTGAGTGCAATGATGGGTGCCACACCGATCTGGTTGATGATGGGGCGGATGCGTCGGTATTCTGGGCGGAAATCATGTCCCCACTCTGAGATGCAATGAGCCTCGTCTATCGCATAGAAAGAGATTTTCGTTTGTCGGAGAAAATTCACGTTTTCCTCTTTGGTAAGTGATTCTGGAGCAACGTAGAGCAACTTGGTTTTCCCCGAGCGAATATCGGCCTTCACCAAGTCGGTTGCCGTCTTGTTGAGTGACGAGTTGAGATAGTGTGCCGTCCCTTCCTCACTCATCATGCTGATGGCGTCCACCTGATTCTTCATCAATGCGATCAGCGGCGAGATGACGATGGCTGTCCCGTCCATCAGCAGGGATGGCAGTTGGTAGCACAGCGACTTGCCGCCACCCGTAGGCATCAGCACGAAGGTGTCGTGGCCGTCCAAGAGATTGCGGATGATGCGTTCTTGGTCGCCTTTGAACTGGTTGAAACCAAAATACTTTTTGAGTGCTTGAGTAAGGTTGACGTCCATTGCAATAGGCTTGGTTACTGTAAATGTGACTTGTCGAGTTGCTGTTGCGCGTACGCTTTTGTCACTTCAAAGGATTTTGTCCGTTTTGACGGAATCTCAAACATGGCATCCATCATAATGGACTCCACAATGGAACGTAGTCCTCGCGCGCCAAGTTTATATTCCATGGCCTTGTCTACGATGAGTTCCAAGGTCTCGGGCGCAAATGTCAGGGTGATGCCATCCATTTCAAACAGTTTCTCATATTGTTTGATGATGGAGTTCTTGGGCTCAATCAATATCTTCTTTAAGGCTTCCCGGTCAAGTGGGTTTAGGTAGGTCAGTACGGGCAGACGTCCAATAATTTCGGGAATCAGACCGAACGACTTCAAGTCTTGCGGCAACACATATTTCATCAAATCGCCCTTGTCAATCTTGCGCACGTTCTGTACCGAGTTATAGCCCACCACGTGGGTGTTGAGCCGCTGGGCAATCTTGCGTTCAATGCCGTCGAAGGCACCACCGCAGATGAAGAGGATATTGTGGGTGTCTACGTGAATGTATTCCTGGTCGGGATGCTTGCGCCCGCCCTGTGGCGGCACGTTGACCACCGTTCCTTCTAATAGTTTGAGCAGTCCCTGCTGTACACCTTCGCCACTCACGTCTCTCGTAATGCTGGGATTGTCGCTCTTTCGGGCAATCTTGTCAATCTCGTCAATGAATACGATCCCCCGTTGGGCAGCCTCCACATTGAAGTCGGCCACCTGTAATAGTCGTGAGAGAATGCTCTCCACGTCTTCACCTACATAGCCAGCTTCGGTAAATACCGTGGCATCAACGATGGTGAACGGCACGTCCAGTAGTTTGGCGATGGTGCGAGCTAAGAGCGTCTTTCCAGTTCCAGTAGATCCTACCATGATGATGTTGCTCTTCTCGATCTCCACACCATTTTTGTCCACGGGTTGCTGCAACCGCTTGTAGTGGTTATAGACGGCCACGGATAGATACCGTTTGGCCTCATCCTGTCCGATGACGTATTCGTCAAGGTACTTCTTGATTTCTCGCGGTTTCGGTACTTGTTTCAGTCGTGGGGCTTTCTGTCCTTTTTGTTCGACTGGATTCAGCCCGTTTGCCTGCAGTACCTGATAGGCTTGTGCCACGCAATCACCACAGATGCTACCGTGGATGCCGGTGATCAAGATATTTACTTCGTTTTCTGAGCGTCCGCAGAAGTTACATTGTTTTTTCATGCTTTTCTGGCCAATACGTTGTCAATCATACCATACTCCTTTGCTTCTTCGGCAGTCATCCAGTAGTTGCGATCGGAGTCAGCCCACACCTTGTCGTATGGCGTGTGCGAGTGGTCGGAGATGATGGTATAGAGTTCTTTCTTAAATTTCATGATTTCCTTGGCTTCAATCTCAATATCGGAAGCCTGTCCCTGTACACCGCCCAACGGCTGGTGAATCATCACACGGCTATGGGGCAGAGCAGAACGCTTACCCTCTGTGCCTGCCACGAGAAGGACAGCGGCCATGGAGGCTGCCATACCTGTGCAGATGGTGGCTACGTCGGAGGAAATGAACTGCATGGTGTCGTAGATGCCGAGACCAGCGGTCACGCTACCACCTGGCGAGTTGAGATAGATGCTGATATCTTTTCCGCTGTCTACGGAGTCGAGGTAGAGCAACTGGGCTTGCAGGGTGTTTGCTGTATAGTCGTCAATTTGTGTGCCGAGAAAGATGATGCGATCCATCATCAGTCGTGAGAATACGTCCATCTGCGTCACGTTCAACTGACGTTCTTCGAGGATGTAGGGGTTGAGGTACTGTGCCTGTGCACTTGTCACTTCATCGAGTACAAGGCCGTTGATGCCTAAATGCTTGGTAGCATATTTTCTGAAATCGTTGTTCATTGTTTTTTTTGGTTTGACGCAAAAAAGTGGGGTTACCAACCCTTTTTGCGCGTATTGTAGATACAAAGTTACGAAAAAAGTTGGTAACCCCACAGCGTTTACGAGGTTTTTTTCTTAAAAATGTTTATTTGTCTTTCAACATCTTCTGAAAGTCCTCCATGGAAATCTCTTTTTCATTGAGTTTTACCACGTTTTTCAGTGCAGCGATGAGTTTCACGTCAACGGCACGATCTACAAGGCTGTCCACATGCTCGCGCTTCTTCATCATCTCGGTGGCATAGCCGTCAAGATACTCATCGGGCACGTTCGGCATCCCGTATTGGGCGAACTGTGCACGGGCAGCTTCCTTGGCAACGGCCTTAATGTCTGCATCCTCAATCTTTATTTCTTGAGCTGCTACGAGCTGTTCCTTGATGAGGTGCCATTCAAGTTCGTCGATGCTGGCCTTGAAGTTTTTCTCTACAAAGTCCTCGCCCTTGTCCTTGTTGTTATTGAGCATGACACGCTTGAGCAGTGCTTCTGGGAACTCGAGTTTGCCGACCTTTTTCTCCATGTGCTTACGCACGTCAAGCAGGAACTTGTAATCGGAATCCTGTGTGAACTGTGCACTAATCTGCTCGCTGATCTTTTGGCGGAATTCTTTCTCGTCCTTCACGTTGCCGGCACCGAAGACCTGGTCAAATAGGGTCTGATTGACGGGTGCCTTGGTGAAACGGGAAATCTCAGTGATCTGATAGGTGAAATCACCCGTGTGCTCTGCCACTTCTTCTTTCTTGATCTTCAGCAGGGAAGAAATCTCTACATCGCTCTCGGGATATGCCTTTCGGGGATTCCATGTGATGATGTCGCCTGTCTTTGCACCATCGAAGAGTTTCTTCTGGTCGTCGTCTTTGATGTATTGTGGCATAAGACTTGCTGCAGTGACGGTGATGCCACCTTCCTTTGCATTTCCGTTCTCGTCGAGTTCGCGCAGATCTCCGTAAATCAAGTCACGCAGTTCTGCATCGAACTGCTCCACTTTCTCGTAGCTGCCGCCACGTTGCTGATACATCTCAACCTGTTGGTCAATCAACTTGTCGTCCACAGTGATATTGTAGTAGTCGATCTTGTCCTTTCCCGAGAGGGTCGCCTTAAATTCAGGAGCCACGGCGATGTCGAATACGAACTCCAGCGGTCCGTCGCCTTCAAAGTCGAGTTCCTTCTGCTTGTCACTGTTGAGGGGTTCGCCGAGCATCTGTATCTTGTTTTCGCGGACGTACTCGTAGAGTTTCTCTCCCAGCATTTTGTTCACTACATCCACCTTGACGGCAGTGCCATACTGGCGTTTGATCATTCCCATGGGAGTCTGTCCGGGGCGGAATCCCGGTACATTTGCGCGTTTGCGGTAGTCTTTCAGCGTTTTTTCAACTTCTGCCTGATAGTCTTCTTTCTCCACGACGATGGTTATCTGACCGTTGATCTTGTCGGGAGCTTCAAATGAAATATTCATCTCTTGTTTATACCTTATTAATTATATATATACGGTTTTGAGCGTGCAAAGTTACGAATAAGTGAGCAGAATACAAAGAAAAAGCCGTTTTTTCTTCATCCTTCTTGGGCGGAGGAGGCTGCGGATGAAACGGCTTCGTCTTCTTCCATTTCCTTGCGTCGCTTGGCCTCTGCCATTTTCTGGAAGTCCTTTTTTTTCAACTCGAAATTGGTACCAAGGTACTTTTCCTTCACTACAGGATTGACGGCCAGTTCCTCTGGACTACCTTGGAAGAGAATGCGTCCTTCGAAGAGTAGATAGGCTCGGTCGGTGATGTTGAGGGTTTCGTGGACGTTGTGGTCGGTGATGAGTATGCCGATGTTACGGTACTTTAGTTGCCATACAATCTGTTGGATGTCTTCCACGGCAATGGGGTCTACGCCTGCGAAAGGCTCGTCGAGCATAATGAACTTAGGCTCAATGGCCAAACAGCGCGCAATCTCTGTGCGTCGCCGCTCTCCGCCAGAGAGTTGGTCGCCCTTGTTTTTGCGGACTTTGCCGAGGCGGAATTCTCGAATCAGACTTTCAAGTTTCTCTCGCTGATAGTCGCGTGGCTTACCAGTCATCTCCAGTACTGAAAGGATGTTGTCCTCTACCGACATCTTGCGGAATACCGAGGCCTCCTGTGCCAGGTATCCGATGCCAGCCCTCGCGCGCTTGTAGACCGGATAGCCTGTCACCTCTTCGTCGCCTAAATAGATATGGCCACCGTTGGGGACAACCAGTCCAGTGGTCATATAGAATGACGTGGTCTTGCCTGCACCGTTGGGACCCAACAGTCCGACAATCTCGCCTTGTTTCACGTCGAAACTCACGTCATTCACCACGGTTCGCTTGCCATATTGCTTGATCAGTCCTTCTGCGCGGAGCACCAGTCGTTCCGGCTGTTTGTTCGTCATTTCGTCCATTGCCATAGTCTTTTCGCGTGCAAAAGTACGAATAAGCGCGTGAAATGCAAAGGGAAATCCAAAGAAAACTCGTTTTTCTTTTGTATTTTTCTCGGTTTGCACTACTTTGACGCTGCGCGCCGAAGGTAGGCTGCACCTTGGAAAAACTCAAATAAATTTGGTTTTTCTCTCGGTTTGCACTACTTTGACGGTGCGCGCCGAAGGTAGGCTGCACCTTGGAAAAACTCAAATAAATTTGGTTTTTCTCTCGGTTTGCACTACCTTTGCACGTGAATAGCGACGTTACGATGAAACTGTTACACCACTGGCTGACCCATTTCGGCCGCTTTCTCTTGTTGATGGGGCGCACCTTCTCGCGTCCCGAGCGTATGCGTATGTTCTTCAAGGAATATACCAAGGAAATGGCGCAACTGGGCATTAACTCCATCGGTATTGTCCTCCTAATTTCTTTCTTCATCGGAGCAGTGATCTGTATTCAGATGAAGCTCAATATTCAAAGTCCGTGGATGCCCCGATGGGTCAGCGGCTACACCACCCGAGAGATTATGTTGCTGGAGTTCTCTTCCAGTATCATGTGTCTGATATTGGCAGGAAAGGTGGGATCGAACATCGCGTCGGAGATTGGCACTATGCGTGTCACGCAGCAGATTGATGCACTCGACATTATGGGAGTCAATTCCGCTTGCTACCTCATTCTTCCAAAGATTCTCGGCATGGTGACCATTATGCCCCTGTTGGTCATCTTCTCCTCTGCTATGGGGATAGTCGGTGCCTATGGCACAGCCTATATTGGTCACATCCTGCCACCCGACGACTTGACGTTGGGACTGCAGCATGATTTCCAGCCGTGGTTCGTGTGGATGAGCATCATTAAAAGCCTGTTCTTTGCCTTCATCATTTCGGCAGTACCTTCCTATTTCGGTTACAACGTGGAGGGCGGCTCTGTCAACGTGGGCAAGGCTTCGACCGATGCTGTAGTATCGTCAAGCGTGCTCATCCTTTGCTCAGACGTGTTTCTTACCCAACTGCTTTCGTAGTACGCATCATACATTTCCAACATTCCAATCAGTGATAGACGATGATAGAGGTAAAAAATCTGTGCAAGAGCTTCGATGGCAAGGAGGTATTGAAGGATATCAACACCGTGTTTGAGGATGGCAAGACCAACTTGATCATCGGTCAGAGTGGTAGTGGCAAGACGGTGCTGATGAAGAATTTGGTGGGACTACTTGATCCTACCGACGGGCAGGTGCTCTACGACGGGCGTGACTTCGTGCAGATGTCGAAGCAAGAGAAGGTCATGATGCGGCGCGAGATGGGAATGATATTTCAAAACGCGGCACTCTTTGATTCCTTGACGGTACTGGAAAACGTGATGTTCCCACTTGATATGTTTTCGCCGATGACCCTCCGAGAGCGTACCCAGCGTGCCAGAGAATGTCTCGCCCGTGTCAATCTGATGGAGGCGGAAGTCAAATATCCTGGTGAGATTTCAGGGGGCATGCAGAAACGAGTGGCCATTGCCCGTGCCATTGCCCTTAATCCTCGCTATCTCTTCTGTGACGAACCTAACTCTGGACTTGACCCCAAGACGTCATTAGTGATTGACGATTTGCTGCACTCTATTACTCATGAGTTTGATATCACCACCATTATTAATACGCATGACATGAATTCTGTGACGACCATCGGGGAGAACATCCTTTTTATCTACGAAGGACATAAGGAGTGGCAGGGCGTGTCGGCTGATATTATGCAGTCAACCAATAAGCGACTCACCGACTTTATTTTTGCCAGTGATTTGCTGAAGGAAATGCGTGCTTTGGTGAACGAGCATCGGACGGAATAGTCTGTCATACCTTTGCTTTCGTGTGGAGCACGATGCGGAAAGTGGTACCTTTTTCTGGGGCTGTTGCTTTGATGAAGAGGCTACCATGATGGTATTCTTCAACGATACGTTTCGACAATGGAAGACCAAGTCCCCAACCGCGTTTCTTCGTGGTGAAACCTGGCGTAAAAGCCTGTTTAGCCATCGTCTTGGTCATTCCGCAACCCGTGTCAGAAATGTCAATGAATATGGAAGAGGTCGGCTGGGAAAGGGTTAGCGTGAGAGAGCCTGTGCCTTTCATGGCATCAATTGCATTCTTGCAGAGATTTTCAATGACCCATTCAAAGAGTGACGGACTGATGTAGGATTCAATAGGGTGGGAGGGTAACTGGCAGGTGACGGTGACGCTGGCCGGGGTGCGTTTGCGGATGTAGTCGGCAGTTTCAGACAGCAACCTTCTGATGTCGGTCTTCTGAAGCTGGGGCGTGGCACCGATTTTGGAAAACCGTCCAGCAATGGTTTCAAGACGGGCCACGTCCTTGGTGATTTCTTCGATATAAGGATTGTTAGGAAGTTCCTCTTTGAGGATTTCAAGCCAGGCTATGATGCTTGAAATGGGTGTGCCCAGTTGGTGAGCCGTCTCTTTCGACAGACCAACCCAGATCTTGTTTTGCTCAGCACGCTTGAACGAGATGAGGGCAAGGATGGCAACGGCCATGAGGATGCCGACAATGCCAAACTGGACAAAGGGCCAGATGGTCAAACGGTTCAGTAGAACGGAGTTGTCATAGCATACAAGCTGATAGCCGTTCGGTTGGTTTCCGTCGATTCGAACAAAACGGCCGGCTTGTTTCATGCGGTCAGCTTGTCGGGCGAGCCATGTTAGCGAGTCTGTCTGATTTTTACCCTCGACGGTCATGTTGCGAAAGTCTGTGACGTTGCCAGCTGCGTCAACGATGATGACTGGGATGCTGTTGTTACCCTCCAGCACCTGGAGCACCAGTGAGAGGTCCGTGTTTTCGTCGGCATTGTTGAGTGTGCGTAACGCGTCGGCCCAAATCTCCATACGTTTGTATTCCTCAGCGGCCAGATCGTTGGCCAGCCACTTGGATATGGCAAGGGAGGCTAAAGCCACCACAAGAGCGGCCACCACGAGAGCAGTCTTGAATTGCTGTTGTCGATCTATCCATTTCATCCGCCTACTATAACGCATAACAGTGACGATTATTGCATCGGGCGACGAAAAAATGCTTGGTAAACTAAACAAATTAGTTAAATAACTAATCGTTTTAGTTTATTTAACATGAAAAGTTTTGTTTCAACTAAAAGAATTAGTTACTTTGCGGTCGTAAACCAATAAACAGACAGAAAGATGAAGACATTGACCCATCGGGAAGAAGAGATTATGGAGCACTACTGGACGCAGGGCGATATGCAGATCCGCGAGTTGCAGGCATGTTATGAGGAGCCTCGTCCCCACGTGAATACCCTGTCCACGCTGGTGCGGATATTGGAGGAGAAGGGTTTTCTTGGTCATCGAGCTATAACAGCGCGCTGTTTCCAGTATTTTGCCAAGGTGACGCGTGAGGAATATCATCGGAGCAGTCTGACAAATGTGGTTGACCGATTCTTCGGTAAGTCGTATCTCAATGCGGTTTCGGCTCTCGTAAAAGAGGAGAAGATTTCGGTTGACGAACTGCGACAACTCATAGATAGCATAGAGAATAAATAACCGTAAAACCGCCTAAAAGACCAAACGCTATGGGAATGTTTTTCCTTTATTCCATCAAGAGTGGCCTGTGCCTCATCGCTTTCTACCTGTTCTACAAGTTGGTGATGAGCCGTTATACCTTCCATTCGTTCAACCGTATGGCCATACTGCTGATGATGCTGTCGTCCATGGTGGTGCCGCTGGTGCAGGTGGAGTTAGAGCGCACACCAGCCGTGTCGGCCGTCACGGTGGATTTTGATCGTGTGCTGACTACCATGGAACAGCCGCTGGATGCGGCATCTTCCGAATCGCTGACGGTGGTGCAACTGCTTTTCCTGCTGTATATAGTAGGTGTGGTGGTCTTTGCAGTCGGATTTGTTTTGTCGCTGGTTCGGTTGCGACTGATGCTGCGGAGCGGCAGGCGGATTGATGATGATCAGGATGAACACTTGATAGTGGTGGATAGTGATATTGCACCGTTCAGCTGGTTCAACTATATTGTGGTGAGCCGTAAAGACTACGAAGGGCATCCTGCCGAGATATTGACGCATGAGCGCGCCCATATGCACCATCATCATAGTCTGGACATTTTAGTATGCAACTTGATACTGATTGTCCAGTGGTTTAATCCAGCGGCGTGGCTGTTGCGGCGCGAATTGCAGGAGGTTCATGAATTTGAAGCCGACGAGGCGGTGCTGGACTCGGGTATTGACGCTCGGCGATATCAGTTGCTCTTGGTGGCGAAAGCCGTAGGCGAAGAGCGTTTTGCTTTGGCAAATAACTTTAATCATAACTCACTTAAAAAACGTATCACAATGATGAAAATGCAGAAATCAAACGCATGGAATCGGGCCAAGCTCTTGCTGGCTCTTCCTTTGGCAGCGGTAGCTGTCGTGGCTTTTGCCAACGAAAAGACAAAACAGGTGGCCGACCGTATCGTGGCCGAGAGTGACAACGCTGTGGTTGCAGTGACGGGCGAACAAGCCCTGCCGCAGCAGAACAAAACGGTCAAGAAAAAGCAGGTCGCTAAAAAACAGGCTGACGGAAAAGTGTATGACGTGGTGGAAACGATGCCGCAGTTCCCAGGAGGCAACCAGGCCATGCTTATGTATCTGGCAACAAATATGAAATACCCCGAAGATGCTGTTTCAGCAGAAAAGGGTGGACGCGTCATCGTCTCGTTTGTGGTGGATAAAGAAGGCAATGTGACCAACCCCGCCATCATGAAAAGCGTCAGCGAGTCGCTGGACAAGGAAGCACTCCGCGTAGTGGGCTCCATGCCGAAATGGACACCAGGTATGCAGGACGGGAAACCCGTGGATGTGAAATACGTCGTTCCGGTCAACTTTAATATTTACAGTGGTCCCGCAAACGCTGCAGAAAAGAAAACCGAGACAAAGAAGTCGGGGCTTGATGGCTCTCTTGTTATCGTAGAC
>CAVAIX010000045.1:0-13920 GCA_963588695.1 Bacteroidaceae bacterium
ACATTTTTCTAGGGGAACTTTTTGGGTTTCCCTACATTTTTCTAGGGGAACTTTTGGGATTTCCCTACATTTTTCTCGGGGAACTTTTCGAGATTTCGACACGAGGGCCTGTTCTTGGAAAATAAGTTTGACCGCTTTGACCATTTGACCGCTATGGTTCGCCGCGAAGCGTCTGCACGACAAAAAAAGTGCATTTTAGTATGATTTGTGTGAATTATCTTGCAGAATATCAATACTTTAGTTTCCTTTGCGCCAAATGTAATAAAAAAGTCACATTTCAGAAAGGCTCATTCTATGATAGAGGGGAAAACCATCCGCATCTGTTCTGCATCGGACTGGCTGCTTGATACGAACACTGGTTTATGAAGGCAGTTGGCCGAAGTGGTCAAATTGTCAAATTGTCAAATTGTCATTTTCAAAATGAAAAATGCGAAATAGAGATATACATTATTAATAAATATTTATATATAAGGTACGTGAGAGAAATTTATTTTCCGAAACGAAAATGACAAAATGACAAAATGACAAAATGACAACCTGCCTCATTCACACTTCATACATACTTCATTCTTACTTATTCACACTACACCACGTGTAAACCACTAAACTTCACTATTTTACGCAACAAGTCGTGACAGATGGCGCGCCAACTCGCGACAAACTATTGCAGCAGTGACCGAAAGTGTGTACCTTTGCACCGTGAGAAGGAAAAGCGCGCAGAATTCTCACTCGCTCGGCAGAGAAAAAATTTTCTCTCGGCAGAGAAAAAAAACGAGTAACCCAAAAAGGGGGCGTTCTTTGATAATCTGAACCACACGCAACATATTGGGCGGAATGCTTGGAGATACGCAGGAAAATGCCTATCTTTGCAGGCAGAAACAAAACCCGAACAAGAATGAAAAGCGTATTACTCCTGACAATGGCTGCAGTGGCCTTCGGCAGTGCACAGGCCAAAAGCAAGCACACCGCCACGGCACAGTCCAACGGCTATCCCATCACACAAGTGGCCTTCACCGCCGTGAAAGTACACCCACAAACCTTCTGGGGGCAGCGCATCAAGGCTGCACGCGAGGTGACCATCCCACTGGCCTTCGAGAAATGTGAGACCACCCACCGCTACGACAACTTCAAGATGGCGGCCTACACGCTACAACACCCGGGACACGAGGGACTGCAGACTCCGGAGTGGGACGTGAGTAAGTTTATGGGCTTTTCCTTCGACGACACGGACGTGTATAAGACCATCGAGGGAGCCAGCTACGTGCTGCAGACCTATCCCGACAACCGCCTCAAACAGTATATCGACAGTGTGCTCGATATCGTGGCAGCAGCACAGGAACCGGACGGCTACCTCTACACCGCGCGCACCATCAACCCAGCGCACCCACACCGCTGGTCGGGCGAGAAACGCTGGGTGAAGGAGGAAGTGCTCAGCCACGAGCTGTACAACCTCGGTCACATGGTCGACGCGGCCTGTGCCCACTATCAAGCCACGGGCAGTAGCAAGTTTCTGAACATTGCGCGCCGCTACGCTGACTGCGTGGTCAAGGAGGTGGGTGCAGCTACAGGACAGGCCTGTGTGACTCCTGGCCATCAGATTGCAGAAATGGCACTGACGCGCCTCTACCTGCTCACGGGCGACAAACGCTACCTGGACGAGGCGAAGTTCCTGCTCGACTTCCGGGGCAAGACGGCCACGAAGAACATCTATTCCCAGAGCGACAAACCCGTGGTGGAGCAGACGGAGGCTTGGGGGCACGCGGTTCGCGCTGGATATATGTACGCTGGAATGGCTGACGTGGCCGCACTGACGGGCGACTCTGCCTATCTCAAAGCCATCGACACCATCTACGACAATATCGTCAGTCGGAAATACTACATCACGGGGGGAGTCGGCGCACGCCACAGTGGCGAGGCTTTTGGCGCAGACTACGAACTGCCAAACCTCACGGCCTACAACGAGACCTGCGCTGCCATCTCTATGGTCTACCTCTTCCACCGTATGTTCCTGCTGCACGGCGACGCTAAATACATCGACTGCCTGGAACGGACGCTCTACAACGGAGTCATCAGCGGAATGTCCGTCGACGGTGGACGCTTCTTCTACCCCAACCCACTGTCGAGCGACGGCAAGTATAAGTTCAATGCTGACGGCACTACGGAACGCCAGCCGTGGTTCGGCTGCGCCTGCTGCCCCAGCAACCTCTGCCGCTTCATCCCTTCGTTCCCTGGCTACGTCTACGCGGTGAAAGACCGCACGCTCTACGTCAACCTCTTCACGGGCAACACCGCCTCGGTGGAGATTGGTGGCAAGGCCGTGACGGTGGAGCAGCAGACGGACTACCCGTGGAACGGCGACATCACGCTGCGCATTCAGAAGAACCAGGCCAAGCGGTTCGCCATGGCCATCCGCATACCAGGCTGGGCGGTCAACACACCAGTGCCCAGCGACCTCTACCGCTTCACTGACTGTCAGACGCGCACCTACCAGGTGACCGTCAACGGCGAGCGCGTCAGTGGGATGAAAACGGAGAAGGGCTACCTCATCATCGACCGCGCCTGGAAGAAGGGCGACGTGGTGGCGCTGCACCTCGATATGCCGGTGCGCACGGTGGTGGCCAACGAACGCGTGGCTGACGACCGAGGGCGCGTGGCCGTGGAGCGCGGACCACTGGTCTACTGCGCTGAGGCTGCCGACAACACAGGCCACAGCATCTTCCGCTTCCTCCTGCCGCGCAATCCGAAGTTCAGCGTGGCAGACCGCACCATCAACGGACAGCACCAAGTGTCGTTCGGCGTGAAAGCCATCGAAGTGGACGGACAGACCGTGGACACCGACAGCAATGGCCGCGCCACCATTGCCGACACACGCCTCACACTCATCCCCTATTACGCCTGGAACCACCGAGGCGCAGGCGAGATGGAGGTGTGGCTGCCGCAGAGCATCGAGGCACTGGGCAGTTGCCGCTGAAACCATATTTGACCCGCTTTTCTTTGGCCATTCGGGCGAAAAGTAGTAACTTCGCGGGCAAAATCTAACAACATACAAGAAACAAAGGACATGATTCTCTTTTTCAGAACGCCACAGGCAAGTGTGATAGCCACACAGACGGAACGTCAACTCGAAGAAAACGAAGTGAAAGAGCTGGGCTGGCTCTACGGCAACGCCGAACTGCTGAAAGACCAAGTGCTGACGGGCTACTACGTGGGGCCGCGACGCGAAATGGTGACTCCGTGGTCAACGAACGCTGTCGAGATCACACAGAACATGGGACTTCGTGGCATTGTGCGCATCGAGGAATACTTCCCCGTGGCCAGCGAGGATGCTGAACACGACCCGATGTTGCAGCGCATGTACAACGGTCTGAACCAAGACATCTTCACCGTGAACATCCAGCCCGAACCCATCAAGTACGTTGACAACCTGGAGGAGTACAACGAGCAGGAGGGACTGGCGCTCTCGCCCGAGGAAATCGAGTATCTCCACAAGATAGAAAAAGAGAACGGACGACCACTGACCGACTCCGAAATCTTCGGCTTCGCACAGATCAACTCAGAACACTGCCGCCACAAAATCTTCGGTGGCACGTTCATCATCGACGGTCAGGAGATGGAGTCGAGCCTCTTCGCCCTCATCAAGAAGACGACGCAGGAGAACCCCAACAAAATTCTGTCGGCCTATAAAGACAATGTGGCGTTTGCACAAGGACCAGTGGTGGAGCAGTTCGCTCCTGCTGACCAGTCGACCAGCGACTTCTTCCGCGTGAAGGACATCGAGAGCGTCATTTCGCTGAAAGCCGAGACGCACAACTTCCCAACCACGGTAGAGCCTTTCAACGGAGCAGCCACAGGTACGGGCGGTGAGATTCGCGACCGTATGGGTGGCGGCGTGGGTTCGTGGCCCATTGCTGGCACAGCCGTGTATATGACGGCCTACCCACGCATCGAAGACGAAGGTCGCGACTGGGAGAATATCATGCCCGTGCGCCAATGGCTGTATCAGACTCCAGAACAGATTCTCATCAAGGCATCAAACGGTGCCAGCGACTTCGGCAATAAGTTCGGACAACCGCTGATCACGGGTTCGGTGCTGACCTTCGAACACCAGGAGGGCGCAGAGAAATACGCCTACGACAAGGTGATTATGCTGGCAGGCGGCGTGGGCTACGGTACCAAGCGCGACTGTCTGAAGAAAGAACCACAGCCCGGCAACAAGGTCGTGGTGGTGGGCGGCGACAACTACCGCATCGGTCTCGGTGGCGGCTCGGTGTCGTCAGTGGACACAGGACGCTACAGCAACGGCATTGAGTTGAACGCCATACAACGCGCCAACCCCGAGATGCAGAAACGCGCCTACAACCTCGTGCGCGCCCTCTGCGAGGAGGACAACAACCCCGTGGTGTCTATCCATGACCACGGCAGTGCTGGCCACCTCAACTGCCTCTCGGAACTGGTGGAGGAATGTGGCGGCGAGATAGACATGGAGAAGTTGCCCATTGGCGACAAGACGCTCTCGGCCAAGGAAATCATAGCCAACGAGAGCCAGGAGCGCATGGGACTGCTCATCGACGAGAAGCACATCGACCACGTCAAGAAGATTGCAGAGCGCGAGCGCGCCCCGATGTACGTGGTGGGCGAGACTACGGGCGACGCGCACTTCTCTTTCAAGCAGGCTGACGGCACGAAACCCTTCGACCTGGACGTGGCTCAGATGTTCGGCCACTCACCAAAGACCATCATGCGCGACCGTACCGTGGAACGGAAATACGACGGTGTGACCTACGCGCAGGACAAGATACACGAATACCTGCAGCGCGTGCTCCAGTTGGAGGCCGTGGCCTGCAAGGACTGGCTGACCAACAAGGTGGACCGCAGTGTGACGGGAAAGATTGCGCGTCAGCAGTGTCAAGGCGAGATACAGTTGCCGCTGAGCGACTGCGGTGTGGTGGCGCCCGACTATCGAGGACGCAAGGGTATTGCCACGGCCATTGGCCATGCGCCGCAGGCTGGACTGGCCTCTCCCGAGGCGGGCAGTGTACTGTCTGTGGCCGAGGCGCTGACCAACATCGTTTGGGCACCTTTGGCCGAAGGGATGGATTCGCTGTCCTTGAGTGCCAACTGGATGTGGCCTTGTCGCTCGCAGGAGGGTGAGGATGCTCGCCTCTACAGTGCGGTGAAGGCACTGAGCGACTTCTGCTGCGACCTCCACATCAACGTGCCAACGGGAAAAGACTCGCTGTCGCTGACTCAGCAGTATCCGGGCGGCGAGAAGATTATCTCTCCAGGAACGGTCATTGTCAGTGCTGGCGGCGAGGTGTCTGACATCCGCAAGGTGGTCAGTCCCGTCGTGGTCAACGATAAGAATGCTTCGCTCTACCATATCGACTTCTCGTTCGACGAGCAGCGACTCGGCGGCTCAGCCTTCGCACAGAGCCTGGGCAAGGTAGGCAGCGACGTGCCTACGGTGAAGAACGCCGAATACTTTGCAGATGCCTTCATGGCGGTGCAGGGACTGATAGAGAAGGGTTGGATTATGGCAGGTCACGATATTTCAGCTGGCGGTCTCATCACTACCTTGTTAGAGATGTGTTTCGCCAACCGAACAGGGGGACTCCACATCAACCTGCACGACCTCTGCACGGACGGCGACGTGGTGAAGACGCTCTTTGCCGAGAACCCTGGTGTGGTGGTGGAAATCAGTGACGACCACAAGCACGACTTCTTTGAATACATGGAGGAACAGGGCGTAGGGTATGCTAAAATCGGCTACGTTGTACCCGAAAGCCGCACCATCGTGGTGAAGGCAGGCGACAACGAGCTGTCCTTCGACGTTGACGCGCTGCGCGACACGTGGTACAAGACTTCTTACCTCTTAGACCGTCGACAGAGCTTCAACGGCAAGGCTGCCGAACGCTACGAGAACTACAAGAAACAACCGCTGGAGATGAAGTTCAAGCCGTCGTTCACTGGCACACTCGCCCAGTACGGACTGTCGGCTGACCGCCGCACACCGTCGGGCGTTAAGGCCGCTATCATCCGCGAGAAGGGAACCAACGGCGACCGCGAAATGGCCTATTCGCTCTATCTGGCTGGCTTCGACGTGAAGGACGTGACGATGACTGACTTGGTGAGCGGAAGAGAAACACTGGAAGACATCAATATGATTGTGTTCTGCGGCGGCTTCTCCAACTCTGACGTGCTGGGTTCGGCCAAAGGATGGGCTGGAGCCTTCCTCTTCAACGCCAAGGCCAAGGAAGCCCTCGACCGCTTCTACGCCCGTAAGGACACACTATCGCTGGGCATTTGCAATGGTTGCCAGCTGATGGTGGAACTGGGACTGACGGGGGCGAAGGGTGCTAAGATGTTGCACAATGACTCTCGGAAGTTCGAGAGCGAGTTCGTGTCGCTGACCATTCCCGAGAACAACAGCATCATGTTCGGTTCGCTGGGCGGCAGCAAACTCGGACTGTGGGTGGCTCACGGCGAGGGAAAATTCTCGCTCTCCGAGCCGGAACAGGCCTACAATGTTGTGGCTAAGTACAACTACCACGGCTATCCTGCCAACCCCAACGGCTCGGACTACGACGTGGCTGGCATCTGTTCTGAGGACGGACGCCACCTCTGCATGATGCCTCACTTGGAGCGTGCCATCTTCCCGTGGCAGTGTGCCTGGTATCCGGAGCAGCGCCGCATGGACGAAGTAACACCGTGGATAGAAGCCTTTGTCAACGCCCGTAAGTGGATAGAGCAGCAATGAGCAATCTCTACTGGAGTGTCTTCTGCACCTTCTTCAAAATTGGAATGTTCACCCTCGGGGGCGGATACGCCATGATTCCCATCATTGAGGAAGAGGTGGTCAACAAGCACCGTTGGGTCTCGAAGGAGGATATGCTCGACCTCATAGCCATTGCGCAAAGCTGTCCGGGAGTATTCGCCATCAACATTGCGACATTCATCGGCTACAAGCTGCGGCGAACACGCGGCGCACTGGTCACGGCACTGGCCACAGCGCTGCCGTCGTTCCTCATCATCCTCGCCATTGCCATTTTCTTCCATCAGTTTGAAGACAATAGGATAGTGGCTGCCATGTTTCGCGGCATTCGCCCAGCAGTGGTGGCGCTGATAGCCGTTCCTACGTTCAATCTGGCCAAGAGTGCGCACCTGAACCGCTACACGCTGTGGATTCCCATCGTGTCGGCTCTCGCCATCTGGTTGTTGGGCGTGTCACCCATCTGGGTCATTATCCTCGCGGGCGCGGGCGGGTACCTCTACGGTATGATACAAAACAAGAAGAAAGCATGATATTCCTCTACCTCTTCATCACATTCTTCGAGATAGGCCTCTTCGGTTTCGGCGGTGGCTATGGTATGTTGTCGCTCATCCAGCACGAGACGGTGGAACGCTGGCACTGGCTGTCATCGTCGGAGTTTACCGACATTGTGGCCATCTCGCAGATGACCCCTGGCCCTATTGGCATTAATTCCGCCACCTATTGCGGCTATACTGCCGTACACAACGCAGGCTACAACGGCGCATTGGCTGTCGCTGGTTCTGCCGTGGCCACGTTTGCCCTGGTCTTGCCGTCGCTCATCCTCATGATACTCATCAGTCGGATGTTCATGCGCTATATGAACACCCGGACGGTACAGTCTGTCTTCACGGGACTGCGCCCTGCTGTCGTTGGACTATTAGCCGCCGCCACACTGCTGCTGATGACTCCCGAGAACTTCTCCACACCGTCGGACAACGCCTGGCAGTTCTACATCAGCGTGGCCTTGTTCTTAGCGGCCTTCTACGGCACAAAGGTGCTGAAAATTAACCCCATCAAGATGATAGGGTGCTGCGCAGTGGCTGGCATCGTCCTGTTTTATTAATAATTAATAATTAAAAATTAAAAATTAATTATGGGGAGGAAGAGAACGGTGCGCTCCGGGCAACCAGTTATTTGTGCTGGAGATAGTAGGCCACACCGCGCCGCACATTCTCGTTGACGGCATTAGACGACAGGGTAGCTCCCGTCACAGCGTCCACCTGTGGCGTGTGTTTCTTGCTGACGGACTGTCCTGCATATTTCGCCACTAACTGCCGGTTGACGCGCTGGAAGTATTTGGGCGTCTCCTGATTAGCCAGCGCCTTGACCTGCACGATGCGGTTCTTTCGGATAGTGACTTCGAGAGGTGTTGGCCCGCGGAATCCGTGCACATCCTGCGCCAGTGTTGTTGTGTTGATGATATAGGAACCGTCCTTCTCTTTGCGCATGATTTCCTGTGCCGATACGGAGGAAAACAGTGCAACCATGAGGGTTGCCAAATAAAGTTTTTTCATGATGAATCGTGTTGATATTGTTTTCACGGGTGCAAAGGTAGTGTAAACCGAGAGAAATACAAAGAAAAAATTTGGTTTTTCCCTCGCTTAATCGTACTCTGACGCTACGCGTCGAAGGTACTCTCGCTCGGAAAAACTCAAATAAATTTGGTTTTTCCCTCGCTTAGTCGTACCTTTGCAAAGGATTTTGCAAAAGGAAAATAGTTTTATGGCAGAAGAATTAGAAATCAAGGAGCTCGACCAGGTTGTCGTACGCTTCTCGGGTGATTCTGGCGACGGTATGCAACTGGCCGGAAACATCTTCTCCACGGTGAGTGCCACCGTAGGTAATGACATCTCCACCTTTCCGGACTATCCGGCAGACATCCGCGCTCCGCAAGGCTCGTTGACTGGCGTGAGCGGTTTTCAGGTTCACATCGGTGCAGGACGAGTCTATACGCCTGGCGACCTTTGTGATGTGCTCGTAGCCATGAACGCGGCTGCACTGAAGACACAGTTGAAATACGCTAAACCACAGGCCACCATCATCATCGATACCGACTCGTTCGGACCGAAGGATCTGGAGAAGGCGCAGTTCACCACTCCCGACTACCTCGGTGAACTCGGCATTGACCCCGACCGCGTCATCCAGTGTCCGCTGACCACCATGGTCAAGGACTGCTTGGCCGACAGCGGTATGGACAATAAAGCGGTGCTGAAATGCCGCAATATGTTTGCACTGGGACTGGTGTGCTGGCTCTTCAACCGCGACCTCAACCTCGTGGCTGGCTTCCTGCGCGACAAGTTCGCCAAGAAACCCGCCGTGGCCGAAAATAATATAAAGGTGGTGCAGGCTGGCTACGATTATGGCCACAACACCCATTCGTCGGTGCCTGCTACCTACCGCATTGAGTCGAAGACCAAGACTCCTGGACGCTATATGGACATTACGGGCAACAAAGCCACGGCATACGGACTGATTGCCGCCGCTGAGAAAGCTGGACTGCGACTCTTTTTGGGTAGCTATCCCATCACTCCCGCCACTGACATCCTCCACGAGTTGTCGAAACATAAGTCGTGCGGTGTCATCACGGTGCAATGCGAAGACGAGATCAGCGGCTGTGCTTCGGCCATTGGAGCCTCGTTTGCGGGCGCACTGGCCGTCACCAGCACATCAGGTCCTGGTGTCTGCCTGAAGAGTGAAGCCTTGAACCTCGCCGTCATCGATGAGTTGCCACTGGTGTTAGTTGACGTGCAGCGCGGAGGCCCTTCTACGGGTCTGCCCACCAAGAGTGAACAGACTGACCTGTTGCAGGCGCTGTTCGGTCGCAATGGTGAGAGTCCCATGCCCGTCATCGCGGCCTTGAGTCCCACCGACTGTTTCGATGCGGTCTATGAGGCAGCAAAGATCGCACTGGAGCATCTGACTCCTGTCATCCTGCTCACCGACGCTTTTATCGCCAACGGCTCTGCCGCTTGGAAACTTCCGACCATGAACGAGCTTCCGGCCATCAAGCCCCACTACGTCACACCTGAGATGAAAGGCCACTACACACCATACTTCCGCGACGAAGAGACCAAGGTGCGCTACTGGGCTATTCCTGGACAGGAGGGCTACACCCATATCCTTGGCGGACTGGAGAAAGACGGTAAGACTGGAGCGATTTCCACCGACCCAGAGAACCACGACCGCATGTGCCGCCTGCGCGCCGAGAAGGTGGCGAAGATTGCTGTTCCCGACCTGGAAGTGCTGGGCGACAAGGACGATGCCGACCTGCTCATCGTGGGCTTCGGTTCGACCTATGGTCATTTGATTAGTGCTATGCAGGAACTACAGGGCAAGGGCTACAAAGTGGCCGAGACCCAGTTCAAATACATCAATCCCCTGCCCAAGAACACGGCAGCGGTGCTCTCGAAATACAAGAAGGTGGTGGTGGCCGAGCAGAATCTCGGGCAACTGGCCACTTGGCTGCGTGCTAACGTTGACGGTTTTGTGCCCTACCAGTTTAATCAGGTGAAGGGACAGCCGTTTGCAGTAGCAGAACTGGTTAAGGCATTTGAGGACATTCTAAAGAAGTAAAGCATTATGAGCGAATATACATTCCAGGATTACAAGAAGGGACAGCCGCGCTGGTGTCCCGGCTGTGGAGACCATTTCTTTTTGGCCTCACTCCACAAGGCTATGGCAGAAGTCGGCGTAGCTCCCCATAACATGGCGGTCATCTCGGGTATTGGCTGTTCCAGTCGTCTGCCCTATTACGTGAATACCTACGCTATGCAGACCATCCATGGCCGTGCAGCAGCCATTGCCACGGGTGCTAAGGTGGCTAATCCCGACCTCTGCATCTGGCAGGTGAGCGGTGACGGCGACGGTTTGGCTATTGGTGGAAACCACTTCATCCACGCCATGCGCCGCAACATAGATCTCAACATGATCCTGCTCAACAACCGCATCTACGGACTGACGAAAGGACAGTATTCGCCCACCTCGCCTCGCGGCTTCGTATCGAAGTCGAGTCCCTATGGCACGGTGGAAGATCCGTTCCGTCCCGCCGAACTCTGTTTCGGTGCGCGAGGCCATTTCTTTGCGCGCAGCGTAGCCACCGATGCACCAGAGACACAGGCCATCCTCAAGGCAGCCTATCAGCACAAAGGTGCTGCCGTCTGCGAAATCCTGCAGAACTGTGTCATCTTCAACGACGGTTGCCACGAGTCGGTCTACACCAAAGAGGGACGGAAGAAAAATGCCATCTATGTGCGCCACGGCGAGAAACTCGTGTTCGGTGAGAACAACGAGTACGGACTGGTGCAGGAGGGCTTCGGACTGAAGGTGGTGAAGATAGGAGACAACGGCTATACGCTCGACAATGTACTGGTGCATGATGCCCACTGCGAGGATAACACGCTGCAACTGAAGTTGGCCATGATGTCCAACGAAGACGGCTTCCCCATTGCCCTCGGTGTCATCCGCGACGTGGAGGCTCCAACCTACGAAGAGTCTGTGCACGCACAAATCGCAGAGGTGTCGAAACAGAAGAAATACCACAACTTCACCGAGCTGCTGGAAACCAACGACACCTGGGAAGTGAAGTAAGTTAGTACAAAAGAAAGAAATATAAACAAAAAAGAATGTCATTAAAATGTGGAATAGTGGGACTCCCTAATGTCGGAAAGTCCACCCTTTTCAACTGCCTCTCCAGTGCCAAGGCACAGGCAGCCAATTTCCCGTTCTGCACCATAGAACCCAATGTCGGCGTGATTACCGTCCCCGATGAACGCCTCACCAAACTGGCGGAAATCGTACACCCTGGACGCATCGTCCCTGCCACGTGTGAGATCGTGGACATTGCAGGTCTGGTGAAGGGCGCGTCGAAAGGTGAAGGCTTAGGGAACAAGTTCCTGGGCAACATCCGTGAGACAGATGCTATCATCCATGTGCTCCGCTGCTTCGAGGACGACAATATCACGCACGTGGACGGCAGTATCGACCCGATACGCGACAAGGAAATCATTGATACTGAGCTGCAGTTGAAGGACTTGGAGACCATCGAGAGCCGACTGGCAAAGACCGAAAAGGCCGCTGCCGCAGGCAACAAAGAGGCCAAGACGGAGGTGGCCGTACTCAAAGCGTACAAGGAGGTGCTCGACCAGGGGAAGAACGCCCGCATCGTGGCATTTGAGAGCAAGGACGAGCAGGACTGCGCTCGCAACCTGTTCCTACTGACCGCCAAACCTGTGCTCTATGTCTGCAACGTTGGAGAGGCTGATGCCAAGGACGGCAACGATTATACGCGTCGCGTTGAGGCGCTGGCCAAAGAAGAAGGAGCTGAAGCGATGGTCATTGCAGCAAAGACGGAGGAAGACATTGCCGAACTGGAGTCCTATGAGGACAAACAGATGTTTTTGGAAGAATTAGGACTGGAGGAGAGCGGTGTGAACCGCCTCATCAAGAAAGCCTACTCGCTGCTGAACCTGGAGACCTTCATCACCGCTGGCGAAATGGAGGTGAAGGCGTGGACCTACCACAAGGGTTGGAAAGCACCGCAATGTGCTGGTGTCATTCATACCGACTTCGAGAAGGGCTTCATCCGCGCTGAGGTCATCAAGTACGACGACTATATTCAGTTGGGTTCTGAGGCCGCCGTGCGCGAGGCTGGCAAAATGGGCATCGAGGGCAAAGACTACGTAGTGCAGGATGGTGACATCATGCACTTCCGCTTCAACGTCTGAATCACCTTACCACACAAATATTGCACGAAAAATGCTACAAACCCTCAATTTCATCGTTTGGAATCCCTCCATCACCTTCGGCCCACTCCGTTGGTACTCCCTGTGCTGGCTCGTAGGACTGGTGCTGGCCTACTTCGTAGTGCGCCAACTCTATCGCGAACAGCACATCAAGGCCGAACTCTTTGACCCGCTCTTCTTCTATTGCCTCTTCGGCATCCTTATCGGAGCGCGCCTCGGCCATTGCATCTTCTATCAGCCCGACTATTTCCTAACCAGTGGAAAGGGTTTCGTCGAGATGCTTCTGCCCATCCACTTTTTGGCCGACGGCGGATGGAAATTCACGGGTTACGAGGGACTCGCCTCCCACGGCGGCACACTCGGACTGATGGTCGCACTATGGCTTTACGTGAAACACACCAAACTCAGCATTTGGACGGTGCTCGACAATATTGCCATCGCCACTGGCAGTACCGCCTGCTTCATCCGACTCGGTAACCTAATGAACTCGGAAATCATTGGAAAAATTACGGATGTGCCGTGGGCTTTCATCTTCGAGCGCGTCGACACTATGCCACGCCACCCCAGTCAACTCTACGAGGCTGCTGCTTATGCTGTCCTCTTCGTAGTCATGTGGGTGCTCCACAAGCGTATGGCGGATCGTATCGGTACAGGTTGGTTCTTCGGTCTCTGCCTGACCGCCATCTTCACCTTTCGCTTCTTCATTGAGTTCACCAAGGAGATACAGGAGGCGTTTGAGGCTTCGTTGCCGCTCGACATGGGACAGATTCTATCTATTCCTTTCGTGGCCATCGGCCTCTATTGTATGTTCCGCAAACACAGGAAAAAAGAGGGGTAAAATGTTGAGCTAGCTCAAACGATCAATCGATCTGGATCAATCAATCAATCGATCTGGATCAAACGATTAATCGATCTGGATCATTTGATAGATTGAGTTTGCTCGCTAAATCGAGTGAGTTTAGTGACTGAAAAGGTGTAGTTTATTCCTTTCTTTGATAAAACGAGTTCATGAAGTAAAGGAAGAGAAATGTTATTTGGAAATAACATTTTTCGCCCAAAAGTGTTATTTCTAAATAACATTTTGTATCTTTGTGCCCAAGTTAAACAGATATGGATATGGAAATCGATGATTTATATATCAACTCGGACCGATTGATTGCCAACATCAACATGGTGCATAAGCGCTATCTTTATCACGAGATAGATTGGAATTATCGGCTGATATGTGTCAAAGGAGCGCGTGGAGTGGGCAAGACAACGATGCTCAAGCAGTATCTCAAGGAGCATTACCTGTCTAACCATGAGGCACTCTATGTGACACTCGACGATTTTTGGTTTACCAACCATCACCTGATAGATGTGGCGGAA
>CAVAIX010000046.1:0-13807 GCA_963588695.1 Bacteroidaceae bacterium
TCCCCGTCTTTGTCTTTTGTTTCCGTTCCCATCGAAAAAAACGGTCACTTTTGCCCTTCTTACGGGCTGTTTTTGTGGGGGATGTATAACCCCCTCTTCATCAACTTCTCTTTATAAGAGAAGTTGATTTTTAGAGTTGATTTTTCAGAGTGCTTTTAGAATACGATTGTTTGCCTTGTCCACGTCAGAAGTGTCAAAGGAGGTGAGGTAGATGCGGGTTGTTTTTTCCGAGTTGTGACCCATTGCTTCGCTGATTGTGGATATAGCGATGTTTTGACTCTTGGCAATGCTTGCCCAGCTGTGGCGCGCCACATAAGTGGTGAGTGGAATGGACAGGCCGATCAGTTGACCAATCTTCCTCAGATTGTAGTTCACCACATGCATGGCCTTGATATATTGATCGCGGTTGGAATAGTCTGACTTACGGATGATGGGCAGCAGGAAGGGGGTGCTCGGCGTGTCATACTTGTCAACGATGTCTTGCATGAGTTGATTCCATCGGATACGGAGCTGTTGATTGGTTTTATGGCGACGGTAAGACAACACACCATTCTGCAGGTCGGTCTTCTTTAAGAAGGCCATGTCGATGAACGACGTGCCACGGGTGTAGAACGAAAAGAGGAAGATGTCCCTCGCAAAGTCCATTGCAGGGCGTTTGGAAAGATCCAGGTGGCGTATCTTACGGATGATCGCTATCGGGACGGCACGCTTGATGGTTTTGTCAATGCCCGTGTAGACGTACTTGAACGGAAAGCACTGTATGGTCAAATCCAGACTCACTGCGCGGTTGTAAATGGCACGGAGGTTGCGCATATAGAACGACGTGGTGTTCGGACAGACACCAGAGTCTATCAGGTAGGCTTCGTAGGCGGTGATCAGGTTGGAGTCGATATCGTAGAGCGACACATCGCGCCCTTTACGAAACCGCAGGAAGCTGTTTATAGCCGTCGTGTAGATTTCGGCCATCCGATGTTTTCCCGAAGCACTCAACTGTTCTGCCAGTGAGCGGGCAAAGGCTGCGAAAAGATAGTGGGTGTTCGGCTGGTGGAAGGATTCCACGATATCATCGGCGGTGTAGTACCTTTTCTTGTGTTCCAAAAGTCTGATGATACCGTTCAATCGACTGATATCCTCATGCAAGATCTCATGGGTTGCCGTGAGATAGAGATGTCGCTGATTTTTGGAATGTGGTGGATAGATGATGGTCATGTGCCTCATATCCCATTCCTGTGGAAAGAGTTTGCGTTCGGAACTGATGCGTCTGATTACGCGGTTGTGGATGACATGATAGAACAGTGTGCCTTCTTTCTCAGTGCTGGAGGCTACATACAGCTTGATTTTAATCGTTGCCATGATGTTGCTCTTTAATTAATATGTTATTATTCGATAAAGTATGTTCAAAGGTACTTCAAAGGTACTTTCCGAAGGTGCTTTCGCTCGAAAATGAAAAGAAAAACGAGTTTTTCTTTTGCATTTCGCTCACTTAATTGTACCTTTGTCGCGCAATGGCACAAGAGAAAGTGACTTTCAACCAGGTGATGCGCGACTTGAAGGCGCGCCAGTTCAAACCCATCTACTACTTGATGGGCGATGAAGCCTATTATATCGACAAGATTGCCGACTGGATAGCCGACCATGTGCTCCAGCCCGAAGAGCGTGACTTCAACCAGACGGTGCTGTTTGGTTCGGACGTCACTGCCGCACAGATTGTCGATGCTGCCAAACGCTATCCGATGATGGCGGAACACCAGGTGATTATTGTCAAGGAAGCACAAAACGTGAAGGACACGGAATCGCTCGAACGCTATTTCAAATCACCCATGCCGTCCACCATCCTTGTGATGTGCCATAAGAATGGTACGGTGGACGGGCGGAAACGGGAATACGTGAAAGCCATACGGGAGGCAGGCGTGCTCTTTGAAAGCCAAAAACTCAAGGATCGCGACTTGCCTGCGTTTATTGAGCGGTATCTCAACGAACGCCATGCTTCCATTGATGCCAAATCAACGCAGATGATAGCCGATTATATCGGGGCCGATCTCCATCGGTTGACAGGTGAACTCGACAAGGTGCTCGTTGTTTTGCCCGAGACAGATCGGCGGGTGACACCGCAGGTGGTGGAAGACCAAATAGGGGTGAGCAAGGATTTCAACGTCTTTGAACTGCGAAATGCCATTGTCAACCGCGATGTGTACAAGGCCAACCAGATTATGAATTACTTTGACAGTAATCCGAAGGCTGGAGGACTGTATGCGGTGCTTCCGTTTCTCTTCAGCTATTTCCAAAACTTGATGATTGCCCATTATTGTCCAGAACGAAACAACCGGGATGCGTTGGCGCAGTGGTTGGAAATGCGGAGTGCATGGGCCGCCAACGACTATGTGACGGGCATGCGAAATTATACGGCTATGAAGGTTTTCCAGATTATCTCCAAAATTAGGGAAATTGATGCGAAAACCAAGGGACTGGACAACCCCAATACGCCTCCAGAAGAGCTTGCAAAGGAGCTAATCTTCTATATTTTACACTGAAAAAAGGGCTTTTTAAGGCTCTTTTTTTCTATTTCCTCCGTTTTTCCATACATAAAAAATCGGTCTCAAATGCCGATTCTATCTCACTTTTTCGACTTTTTTGCCCGCTGAGAATGGCGTATTTCTGAGCATTTCCTGCCCGCGTACGAAAGCGAGCAAAAACGAGAAAAACAGGGATATTTGTACCGCAGAAATTCAGCGTTAACAAACATTATAGTTTAGTTTCGTAAATTCTGAAATTAAAACAGTAAAGAAACTAAAGACAGTTTATAATATAAAAATCTAAAGCATCGAATAAGGAAAGAACTTTTGGTTGCTAAAGGTTAGGATTTAAAATCAAAAAGTCGCCATTTAATAATGTATATTTATATTTATGCAAACAAGAAATACATAATAGAAAGCCTAAAAATCAGACGTTTATGTCTGTCTGTTCCTGCAAATAGCCATTTATTCCCTCCAACTATCGCTCTAAACATACAAAAACGGGTGTAAACCGTCGATTTCACGTAAATAACACAATAACAGCCAAATCATTGGATAAAACGGTTAAAATGGGAGTGTATGTGCCTTTTGATGTTTAGAGTTTAGGTTTCGATATTAAAATCAAAAAGGGGCTATAAATTTAGTTTATTATTTAGAATTGTAAACTCAAAAACAAAAGTTCGAGAATATAAATTCTTTCTACATTTGTTGTATGTTTAAAAAAATCTGTTTACCTTTGTAAACCGAAAGAAAAATACCTGTTTTACACTTAAACGACCCCATTATGGAGATGAAAGACCGTATCAGACACATCATGGAAGAGCAGCACATGAGTCAGCAAGTGTTCGCCGACTTTATAGGATTGTCGGCTGCGACATTGAGCAGCATCTTCAACGGACGTACCCGTCCTACCCTCAATATTGTTGAGGCGATCAAAAAGAAGATTCCAACCATCAACACCGATTGGCTTCTGATGGGCATAGGAAATATGCATATTGATGACCATGAGGGGGCGACAGATACCCCATCGACATCCACTTACACCCCATCGGAACCGATGCTTGATTTCGATGCCGTTCTTCCTGAACGAGCTATGCCCCATCAGACACCGACTTATCCGCATAGTGTAAAAAGTACACGTATAGATATAGTGTCTGAAAATATGAAAAAACAGGACAAAGAGCCGCGTAAGGTGACCGAGATCCGTGTCTACTATGACGACCAGACCTACGAGACCTTTGTTCCAGCCAAGTCGAAATGAAAAGAAAAACGGTTTTTTCTTTTGCATTTCTCTCGGTTTGCACTACCTTTGTGCGAAAATACATTTTGATTCATGACCATAACTATAATTGTATTGATTGTAACTATAGCCATGTTTATCTGGGGCAGAGTGCGTGGCGATGTTGTAGCTTTGTCGGCACTCATGGTGCTCACGGCTACTGGTGTGCTGACCACAAGCGAGGCATTGAGCGGTTTCTCGTCTCCGATAGTCATTATGATGGCGGGACTGTTTGTGGTCGGTGGAGCCATCCTACAAACAGGATTGGCTCATTCGGCAGGCAATAGTATCTCGAGACTGGCCAAAGGGAATGAGACGCGGGCATTTATCTATGTCGTATTGGCGACATCGGTGATAGGTGCCTTTGTGAGTAATACGGGCACTGTAGCCATCATGATGCCCATCATCATGAGTATGGCAGCCAGTTCCGACATACGTTCGTCGCGTTTATTAATGCCTGTCGCTTTCGCAGGCAGTTTGGGCGGCATGCTGACGCTGATAGGAACCCCGCCCAACCTTGTCATTAGCGAGACGTTGGAGGACAACGGGTATGCTCCATTGGCGTTTTTCTCATTCCTGCCAGTAGGACTGATTGTGATCTTGATAGGACTGGCGGTATTGCTCCCGATGAGTCTCTTGCTGGTCAAGAAGAAAGACAGGCACGACAATGGCGGACAGGGCAAAAGTTTGAATGATTTGGCGGTGCAGTATCATCTGTTCGACAACATCTATAAATATAGTGTAGGCGAGGAGCGAGGTGGTCTGACGGGAAAGCGCGTGCAGGAACTGGATTTGCAGAGCAGGTACGGGTTGTCCATTCTTGAGATCCGCAATGAAACGAGAAATGCGTTAGGAAAGGAAATCCGGCAGAACATGGCCTGGGCAGGTACGGTCATCGACAAGGGCGACATCCTGTATTTTTACGGAGACAAGCAGGGCATGGAGGCGTTTGCCAAGGATTATAGTCTGACGCGGATAGAGACGGATCGGCTGGACTTCTATGACATTGGAATATCTGAAATCGTGGTGCTTCCGGGTTCACGACTGATAGGGACGCGCATTCGGGATTCTCGGTTGCGCGAAGACTATTCCGTCAATATCCTCAGCATTTGCAGGGATAAGGAATACATCAAGGAGGAACTGGGCGACCACCGTCTGCGGAACGGTGACATCCTGTTGGTGCAAGGGCAGTGGAGCAAGATCATGCAGTTGAACCACGAGAACGAGAACTGGGTCGTGTTGGGGAGGCCCGACAAGCAGATGGAGAAGGTGTCGCTTGACTACAAGGCACCAGCTGCGGCCGCCATTATGTTGCTGATGATCGTGATGATGGTGTTCGACTTCATCCCAGTCAGTCCTGTGACAGCCGTTGTCACGGCAGCCTTGCTGATGGTTTTTGCGGGTTGTTTCCGCAGTGTGGATGCCGCCTATAAGACCATCAACTGGGAGAGTATTGTGTTGATTGCGTCCATGATGCCCATGTCGATAGCACTGGAAAAGACGGGCGTGTCGCAAATCGTGTCGGAAAACATGGTGGGCAGTTTAGGGGCCTTCGGTCCTTATGCCCTGTTAGCTGGTATGTATTTCACCACGTCGCTGATGACGATGTTCATTAGCAACACAGCGACAGCTGTACTGATGGCCCCCATCGCACTGACCGCTGCCCAGCAGGTGGGAGTGAGTCCATATTCCTTTATGTTTGCTGTGACCTTGGGAGCCAGCATGTGTTTTGCTTCGCCGTTCTCCACGCCGCCCAATGCCTTGGTGATGAAAGCTGGGCGATACACTTTCTTAGATTACGTGTGGGTGGGATTGCCTTTGCAGATTATCATCGGTGTCATCATGACCTTTGTCCTGCCTTTACTCTTCCCCTTTGCGTGAAGGTGTAGTATCACTCCTCGATATGTGAGAGTGCATGAAGGAAGTTGCTCACTAAATTGAAGGGCGACTCTTGCGGGAAGAGATACAGGTGTCGGAGGGTGTTGCAGCCGCGCAGAAGAAATGAACTGGAATGAAACTCGCGGACGAACCGCTGGGCTTCCTTGGGCGATGCCGCTTCGGCAAACGGAATGTCGTCGGCTTTGAAGTCAAAGAGGCTGACCAACAGGGATGCTGTGAGGCTGGTGATTGGCTTCATGTGAAGCTGGACAATCCACGAGCGGATGCGTTCGTAGTCAATGGTGTCGCGTGTGGTGCGGAGATAGATGGCCAGTTCGGTGAGTCGCCGCAGGTGAATGCCCTGACTGAGCAGGATGCGCGCGAGTCCAACTAACCGAAGCATGAACGCCGTCGTGGCCTGTAGGCTCTCAACCGGAAGCTCCTGTTCCGCCTGCCGAAGCAGTCGATGGAGTTTCCGGTTGAGTAGGGGATTAGAGAAGCGTTGTTCCGTCTCCTCTATGTCGTCGCTGTCACTTTCAGCCTCTTCGGAAGAGGCCTTGTCGACAGCCTGTTTCCAGCGGTCGTGCTGTTGCGTGTCTATGTTCAGAAAGAAATCATCGGCAGACAACAGTATCCCTTCGTAGACCCAAGGTGTGATGTCGTGAGTCAGGGCAAAGTCAAGCACCCTGTTCCACTTCCATGCCGACATGGGTTCCAGCGGCAGGTGCTCGTTGAAAGCCCCTTCGCGCAGTAAGCGGATACCATTGCGCTGGATGATGTTCATGATTACAGTGTGACGCCGTTCTTGAAGATGGAAATCTCGCGATAGCCATGTTCTTCATTGCGTGACAGCTGTCCGTTGGCTACCGCCAGTACCTTGTCGATAAACTCAGGCAGGAGTTCCTGCATGGTGCGCCCTTCTACGAGTTGTCCGGCAGAGAAATCCACCCAGTGAGGTTTGTTGCTGGCCAGGGTGGGATTGGTGGCAATCTTCATGGTGGGTACGAAGGTGCCGAATGGAGTGCCGCGTCCTGTGGTGAAGAGCACGATATGGCAACCGCAAGCTGCCAAGGCGGTGGCGGCCACGAGGTCGTTGCCTGGTGCCGACAGCAAGTTAAGACCGTTGTGTTGCAGGCGGTCTCCGTATTCCATCACCCCGCTGACGGGAGCCTTGCCGCATTTCTGGGTGCAGCCAAGCGCCTTGTCTTCAAGGGTAGAGATGCCTCCAGCCTTGTTGCCAGGACTCGGGTTCTCGCCGACAGGTTCACCGTGGGAGAGGAAGTATTCCTTGAAGTTATTAATCATAGAAACGGTCTGCTGGAAGAGTTCCGGTGTCTTGCAGCGGTTCATGAGAATCGTTTCCGCTCCGAACATCTCCGGCACTTCGGTCAGCACGCTGGTGCCGCCCTGCGCCACGAGCCAGTCGCTGAACTCGCCGACCAGTGGGTTGGCGGTGATACCGCTGAAACCGTCGCTGCCGCCACATTTCAGTCCGATGCGTAGTCGGCTGACGGGTACGTCGACGCGCTGGTCTTGTCGCGCGGTCTCATAGAGCTGTCTGAGCTGTTGCATGGCAGCCTCCACCTCGTCGCCCTCGACGCGTTGTGTGACCAGCAGTTTGATGCGGTCTTTGTCATAGTCGCCTAACATAGCCATGAAGTCCTCGGGCTGGTTGTTCTCGCATCCTAAGCTGAGCACGAGCACGCCTCCAGCATTGGGATGCAGGCAGATGTCGCGCAGTATCTTACGCGTGTTCTCGTGGTCGTCGGAGAGTTGCGAACATCCATAGTTATGATGCCATGTCCAGATGCCATCAACACCCTCGCAGTGGGTCTCGGCCTGCAACCGATGTGCCAGTTGCTCGGCAATGCCGTTGACGCAGCCGACGGTAGGCACGATCCATATTTCGTTGCGCACACCTACGTCACCATTCTTGCGAACATAGCCCTTGAAGGTACGGTGTTCGTCGGCAATGTTCAGTGTGGCATCAACAGGCTTGTAGGTATACTCCAGTGTACCGCTGAGGTTCGTCTTCAGGTTGTTCTCGTTCACCCAGTCGCCAGCTTTGAGGTCTGTCTTTGCGTGTCCGATGGGGTAGCCATATTTGATGATGTCGTCCCCTTGCTTCACGTCTTTGATGAGCACCTTGTGTCCGGCGGGCGTGTCTTGGTTGACTGTAATCTTTTGACCGTCGATTTCAATGATGTCCCCCTTGTGTTTGGCTTCGAGGCACACCACGACCGAGTCGGCAGGATTAATCTTGAGATAAGTTTTTTGTGGTTTCATGTTATGCAGTAGTTTGGTTTGTATGTGCAGTAGGAGTGTTTAGCCGACGTTGGTGCGTCGGTAGAAATCGATATTTTCCTTGGTGAGGAGTTCGATGGGCATGTAGTTGATGGGTTCCACCTCCTTCTTGAGTACGATGGCGCGGAAGAGTGCCTCGACACAGGTGTAGCCCTGCATGAATCCGTGCTGTGCGATGAGGAAGGAGATGCTGCCCTGTCGCACACATTCCGCGTTCTTTGGCACCATGTCATAGCCCATAATCTGTATGTTGCGTCGGTTGGAGCGCAGGAGGAACTCACCGACCAGATGCGCCTTCGAGTTGAAGGTGATGCAGTGGTGGACGAGCGGATGGTTGGTGAAGAACTCCTCTAACTGGTCGTCATATTGTTTCCGGTCGTCGTCCAGTGACAGGTTAAGCTCGGTGATGGCCACGTTGGGAAAGTGGTCGTGCATATAGTGGCGGAATCCCGTTTCTCGGTTCTCCTGCTGTTTTGACGCCACATTACCGTTGCGCATTTGCTTCATCAGCATGATTTCCGTTTCGTGGGGAGCCATCATCATGAGGATGCGAGCAGCGAAATAGCCGCTGGAGAACGAATCCTGTCCGAAGAAAGTCAGTGGTTTGAGGTCGGGCATGTAGGAGTCGAGCAGAACGAACGGTATTTGTCGCAGGTGTATCACATCGCAGTATTTGCGCATGATGTCAATCTTTGTGGGCACCATGATGATGCCGTCGGGATTGTCTTTGAGGCATTCGTCCATGACTTTCTCGAACGTTTCGGACGCAAAGCGATTGTAGTAGAGCAACTTGACCGACACTCGGAAGTCGCGAAGCCGCTTGCAGGCAGCCAAAGCCCCTTCTTCTACCTCGTCCCAATAGGCCTCCGAGTCGTGTTTCGGCAGGATGCAATAGAACTGGTACGACTTGTTGTAGGCCAGTGCCGAGGCATACATATTGGGCTGATAGTCCATTTCTGCCAAGGCCTTTTCCACCTTCTCGAGTGCGCTCTTTGACACGTTCGGGCGCTTGTGTAGTACCCGGTCGACAGTGCCGACGCTGACGCCAGCGCGTTCGGCAATATCCTTAATTCTTATTTTTTCCGTATCCATAATTTGCTGCAAAGGTAGTGCAAACCGAGCGAAATACAAAATAAACGCTCGTTTTTCTTTCCTTATTTATTTGGATTTGGATTTTGCTTTCCGCTTTTTGATTCCGAACAGGTCGCGCAGGCTGGTAAAGTCCTTTTTGAGGATGAGACCGAGTCCCTGGGTGTTCAGGCTGGACTTGGTGAAATAGCGGTCGTTGGTTTGGTTGTAGACCTTTAGGGAAAGGTTTCCGTTGGGGACGAGCAGATAGCGTACGTCGAAATCGCCGATGAAGGTCGTGTTGGCCGTGTTGGCTTTGTCGCGATAGCCGAACTGTCCGTTCAGCAGCAGGCGGTTGTTGAACATTCGTCCGCTGACCGTACCTTCGTATTCCGCGTTGTTCCATCCTTCGTCGCCTGTCGAGATATTGGCACCGAAGCTCCAGTCGTTGCTTTTGATGACCGACTTGAGTAGCGTGTTGATTTGGCTACTCAGTGTGCCAGACAGTAGACTCTGCATGGCCAGTGCGGTTTGGCTCTGCTGTGTGCCGCTGGTTCCAGCATTGTTGGCTCCTTGCGGGTAGAAGCGTCCGATGCCTAACAGGTAGAGCACCTGTTGGTTCATCTCCTCCTGTCCGTTGATGATGGAGCGCACCATCTGTTTCTCGTCTGTATTGACGTTGGGCATATCGAAGTCGAAGTCGATGATGGGGTTGGACGGCTGGCCAGTGATATTCATGAGGCAGTTGACCTTGACCGTGTTAGAGAAACTCTTGCCCACGTTAAGGTCGCTGAGTGACACTCCATTTACGGTGTGCATCGCCTGGAGGTTGAGGGTGGCTTCGTAGGGGTCGCCAGCAAAGACAATTGTTCCACCAGGCTGGAAGGTGAAGTCCTTTTTGATAATATCCTGTATGGTCACACCGTATGTCCCGTGTTCCACCCGGTAGGTGCCGAACATGTGGAATCCCCCTTTGTTGAACCATGTGGCATGCAGTACACCATTGCCGTTGAGTGTGATATAATCGTCTGTGTGGCTGTCCATCAGCAGCCGTAAGGTGGCCTTTGGACTACAGTTGATGAGGAAGTTGATTCTCATGTCCGAACGGTCCTCCAGCGGATTGTCCGTTTTCGGCTGCTGTTCCAGTCGTTTCGCTGTGGTATTGTTGCTGTTTCCCCAGCGGATAAACTCTTGATTTCCGATGGCATCCGGCTGTGCCACGTTGTAGGTGAAGGAAGACCCCTGTTCTGGTGTGATGTCGAGGTCAATGGTCGTCTCGTCGGGGCGGCCGTGCAGTCCAACGCGCCCAGTGCCGTAGACCGTTCCATAGAACGTCTCGTCGCCGAAGTCAGAGAAATCGTAGGCCAAGAGATTCTGCGCGTCGACGAAGATGTCGTAGGTGAGACTTGTCAGGTGTTTATGGTGGATGCCTCCCGTGACCATTCCTTGCTGTCCGCGCTTGTCGTAGATGGGGCAGGAATTGAAGATGATTTCGTCGGGCACGAGTGTGATGGTGTCGTTCCTTAGCCAGTAGGTGCATCCCGTTGGCCGGATGTCAGCCTCGCCGTTAACCACGAGTTGCCCAGCGATGTTGATGGTGCTGAGAGGGCCTGACAGGCGGACGGCTCCCAGTGCCGTCCCGTCAATGCGCGAGATGAAGCTCTTGGTAAACTCGTGCATGAAGTCCGTTCGTGTGTGTTGTGCCCTGATGTCAAGGTCAATGAAACTTTTCACGGGAGAGACGTATCCGTCAATATAGGTCTTTGACGGTCGGCCGTCTGACAGCAGTCCGTCGTCAGCAATGGCATGGATGTCGATCTGTTGTTGTTGGTCGTTCCATGCAGCATCGGCATGGAGTACGCCCATCCGTCCGTGCTCGAACTGGAAGTCCTTCACCGTCAGCTGTGCCGAAGCCTTGGGCTTGTTGCTGAAAACGGCATTGGCCAGAATTTGTCCTGTGGCCAATCCGTTGAAATCCACAGCGTGGAAGTTGACGAGTTCGAGGATGTATTCGATGTCCATATCGTTGAGGCTGACCTGGATGCCATCGTTCTCCGAGGGCGAGGCCGTGCCGTCAACGATGAGATGCTGGTCATCGTGTCGGATGGTGAATTTTCGAATGTCCACGTGATTGGGAAGACAGCTGATAGAACTGGGTTCCACGCTCCACCAAGTGTTGTGCATGTTGATGTGTGACGGGTTGACGTGGATGTCGATGGCTCGTTGTCCGTTTGCTGTTTTGTGGAAGATGGTAGTGGCATTGAGCGTTCCTGCCATGGTTTTCTCCGTTTTGTGGTTGTCCCAGTGGAGGGTGGTGTTCAGCCTGTTGTCGTGGGCTGTTGCCGTTGCGTCCAGGTCCATGATGTCCTCGTTGTCCATGATTTTTACCACGCCAATTTCGCAGGTCAAGGAGTCTCCGGGGGTATGGATGTTCGCGTTTCCATCGCGGTAGCCGTTTCCGTCATAGTAGAACTCTGGTGCATGGGCCGTCAGGTTGACGGTGCGTGTGCGGCCATTGACAAACCCGTCGATGGTGACTGGTTGTCGGATGGCTAATGGAATCCTCAGTAGCCGCTGCAGCCAATCGCTCTTGGTCATGGTGAGGTGCAGGGCGAAGTCATTCCGTGCCGTTGCTGGCAGTCTGGACGGGGTAGGGTGCTGGCTGTCCAGAAAATTAGCGATGCTTCCCTTCAAAGCCTTGAAGTCGAAAGTCCCTGTGATTTCCGCATGGGCAAAGTCGCTGTCCAGTCGGATGAAAGGAGTTGAAGCGCGGTAGCCCGACTGGATATGGAACTCATCCAGCTCGTAGCTGTCTGTCGGTGAAATCATCGAGAAATTACGGATGCTGACATTCCCCGTAGCGTTATTCGCACTGCTTCCACTGACGTTGGACTCCACATCGGTGAAGAACCGAGCCTCCCCCCATTTGTCGGAGAGGTTGACGGCCTTGGGAGAGAAATTGAGGACAGACGCTTTGACCTGTATGTTTCTGTTGTTTCCGTCCGTCTGGTAACCGCCAGAGATATCGAGTCCGATATTGGGGTCGTCGATGGAGAGGTTTCCGCTGACGCTTCCTGTCTGGTACCGTCCGTCGATGTTGATGTTGCGGTATGGATAATCGTTGTAGACGAACTGTCCTACCGTGCCTTTCACGGTGGCAAACGTGTTGTGGCTGTCCAGCGAACCGCTTAAAGCAACATGGGCAGAGGCGGTGCCAAAATGGCTGTCGTCTAACAGTTGCTGGAGGTTGATGCCGTCTGTCTTGACGGTGGCTTGAAACGACTGGTCGGCCTCTTTGTCGAAGTGCAGTTGCAGGTTGCCGATATCGGTGTGGATTTGTTGCTGGATGTGTACCCTGTCTAAGGCCGTTCCGTTGGCATGGCCGTGCAGGCGGACGGCTCCCATCCTCACCAGTGGTGCTGGAAGGTTGATGCTGTTGCCTTTCAGATTTTCGGAAATGAAATTAATGGTTTTTGCCGACAGCGACATCGTATTGATGTGCACCTGCCACTGCGGCTTTGTCGTGAAGTGTTCAACCTGTCCGTTGCAGTCGACGGTGATATCACCAGTGGTAGACGCAATGGTGAGGTGTCGGACGTGGAGGTCATCTTTTTCGCCTTTGAATTCAGTTTGCAGCGAGACGGTTCCAGCAAAAGAGTTGAGCGAGGGCAATAGGGCGCACAGGTCGCGTGGGGCAATCTTCGAGGGCTTTATTTCGCCATGATAACGGAGACTGTTGCGGTCTATCTTCCCGTTGTCCATCCGATAATAGGCTTCCACATCGGCGAGCTGCAGACGCGTGTCTGGCAGTTGTAGGGCGAACTGTTCCAGCCTGCTGTGCGTCCGCCCACATTCCAACTGGAACGCCAGTCGCCGGATGTCCAGTCCGCCCTGTTCCTTTAGTGCGATGTTCTTGGCCGTGATGTTGAGAGAATCATTGGTTAGGACGTGAATCAGCAGGTGTGAGCTGATGTTCTCCGCCTTGATGTGGTTCACGTCGAATTGTCCACGCTTCCGTGGCATCCATTTCCGGTCGAAGCAGACCGTGGAGCGCCGCATGATTAGCGACCCTAACCGCAAGTCGAGGCGGCTGTCACTCTTCGGTTCTTTGGAGGCGAGTGAGTCCAACACAAACTGGAAGTTCGTCTTGCTGTCTGGTCGTTCTTGGTAGAGTTGGAGGTTGGCTCCGAAAATCTGAGCGGTAGAGATGTCAATCCGGTTTGATGTTACGAGAGGCAGGATGTTGATTCTGACACTCAGGCGGTTGGCCGTCAGTAGCGGTTCTCCCGTCTGGTCGTCGATGCGCACCCGGTCAATGACCATTCGGTTGAGCCATCCAGGGTTGACGGCTCCCACGCTGACCGTCGTGCCTAATTTATGGCTCAACGCTGCAGCCACCCTGTCTCCTGCATACTTCTGTATGCCGGGGATGTGGAATATCAGGATTGTCAGCAGGTAGACAGCAATGACCGTCCATATCATGAATTTCAGAACAGTTCTCAGTATGCTCACTGGCTCTTTCTATGCGTTTGGACTACAAAATTACGCCAAAAAGTTGTGAAAATTGATTATTTTACGGATTATTTTCGCTGATTATACCATTTTTTACTAATTTTGCAGTCAGCATTGAAGCAATTATCCCTAAACAAAGATAGACAAATGACAGATGTGATCAAGTTACGAAAAGGCTTGGACATTCACCTTCAAGGCAAGGCCGAAGGCAAAGTCATCCAGTTGAAATCCAACGGGCAGTATGGTATTGTCC
>CAVAIX010000047.1:0-13591 GCA_963588695.1 Bacteroidaceae bacterium
GAGTAGTGCGTTGCGGTCCAGTACTTGTCCTCGGCGTAGTTCGATGACGCTCTCCTGCATGGCGACGGGACTCCCCATACCATAGATGCAACTCACGGACGACACGATGATCACATCCTTTCGTCCAGAGAGCAGTGCACTGACAGCCCTTAGTCTCAGTCGATCAATCTCTTCGTTGATGGCTAAGTCCTTTTCTATATAGGTGTCTGTTGATGGCAGGTAAGCCTCAGGCTGGTAGTAGTCATAATAGCTTACATAGTATTCTACGGCATTGTGCGGAAAGAAACCCCGCATCTCCTCGTAGAGTTGTGCGGCCAGCGTCTTATTGTGGGACAGGATGAGTGTCGGTTTGTTGACGTTAGCAATGACGTTGGCCACGGTAAACGTCTTGCCTGAGCCTGTCACGCCCAGCAACACCTGGGCGGTGTCGCCGCGTGTGACACCGTCGGTCAACTGGCGGATAGCCTCGGGCTGGTCGCCAGTGGGTTGATATTCGGAGACGAGTTCAAACTTCATGGAACTGCAAAATTACACAATTTCCTCGTAAAAAAAGTTATCACTATCCACTATTTGCTAAAAATCGTTTGAAAACCTTTGCTTTTCCACAGAAAATGAGTAATTTTGCACGTCAAATCAAAGTATAGGGATGAACAAGAAGTCAATCATTATCTTCTGTATGACTGCTCTGATGTGTAGTTGTGCCACGGAGTTCAATAAGGTCTACAAGACACCAGACAATGATTATAAGTACGAATTTGCCAAGCAATGCTTTGCGGAAGGCAAGTTTCAGCAGGCCATTTCGCTGTTGCAGGATGTGGTGACTTTCCGCAAGGGAACGGATACGGCAGAAGAGAGCCTCTATCTGTTAGCCTTGTCGCAGTATTGTAACCGCGACTACGAAGCAGCCAGTGAGACTTTCAAAAAGTATTATTCGACCTACCCAAAAGGCCTGTTTACCGAACAAGCAGCCTTCAATATAGGACAGTCACTCTATGAGAGCACCCCGGAGCCTCGTTTGGATCAGACTCCCACGATAGGTGCCATCAATGCCTACCAGCAGTTCTTGGATGTCTTTCCTGACTCTGAGTTGCGCGGTGTGGCTCAGCAGCGTATGTTCGACCTGCAGGATAACTTGGTGAAGAAGGAGTTGCTTTCGGCGCAGCTCTACTATCACCTCGGTGGCTATTTCGGTAATATCAATGCCAACACCGAGAGTAACTATGAGGCTTGCATCATCACGGCGCAGAATGCCCTCAAGAACTATCCTTATACGAAGTTGCGCGAGGATTTTTCCGTACTCATCATGCGCAGTAAGTTTGATTTGGCAGAGAACTCCTCCGAGGAGAAGCGCGTGGAGCGTTACCGCGATGCGGAAGACGAATGCTACGGTTTTCTCAACGAGTATCCTGATTCGAAGGAGGCTCCCCGTGCAAACAAGTATATTGCCAAGTGCAAGAAGATTATCGGTGACTGACTGACAACCGTCGGATAGGTCGTCTGAGAAATAACTCCCTTCAAAGTGAAATAAAGTAATATTGTAAAAAAGTTAAAGATTAAATATCAATGGATTACAAGAAATCAAAAGCACCGACAAACACCGTGACCCGCAACATCATGAACCTCTGTAATGAGACGGGAAATCTTTACGAGAGTGTTGCCATCATTTCGAAGCGTGCCAACCAAATCAGCGTACAGATCAAGGAAGACCTGTCGAAGAAACTGGCCGAGTTCGCTTCTTACAACGACTCGCTCGAAGAAGTGTTTGAGAATCGCGAGCAGATTGAAATCTCGCGCTACTACGAGAAACTTCCGAAACCGACGTTGCTGGCTACACAGGAGTTCATCGATGGTGAGATTTACTGGCGTGATCCCAGTCGCGAGCAAAATCAAAATACCGAGGAACTAAACTGACTCTTCTGTCATGATACAGCGTAAGCAGACTATCTTCCTCTTTTTGGCTGCCGTGGCGGGTGTACTGACGCTCTGTTTGCCTTTGGCCACCATTGATGCCGAAGGCTTCACTCTTCATCGCGTGTATGCGCTATGGATGACCACTTCGGGCGGTGCATCCAGCTTTCTGCCGTGGCCTTTGTTTGCGGTGATGTTGCTGGCAGCATCGTTGAGTGTCTATACGATATTCCGCTATATGCACCGCATGATTCAGGCCAGCCTTTGTCTGGTCAACATCATGTTGCATGTCATATGGTATGTGGCGTTGATGGTGCTCAGCAAGTTTCTGGCTCCCAACGCTGCAGATTTCCATCTCGGCTTTGCGGCTGTTCTACCAGCCGTGTCCCTTGTCCTGTGTTTCATGGCGCGCCAAAGCATTCTTGCTGACGAGCGCAAGGTAAGGGCGGCAGACCGTCTCCGTTGACAGAAGTCGCTACACTTTGTTTATTTGGTGTGGCGGTCCATGAAAATCTGTACGGCGCTATTGCCCATCTGTTTGGCTTTCTGTAGGTTGGCCATTCCTTCTGTCTTGTTACCAGACAGCCACTGGGCTGCTCCTAAGAAATAGTACCCGTCGCTGTCGTCTGGGGCGAGGGCAATGAGTTGCTTTGCGGCTTCCTGGGCTTCTGAATACATGGAGACGCGCACGAGGAGCGCTGTCTTTTCTGCCAGATAGAGGATGGCCTGTGGTTCCATCTCTGTGGCTTTGTTGATATCGGCGAGTGCCTGTTGGTAGAGCCGTCCTGCCACTTCCGATTGTTCGCGCAGATAGTAGAACTGGGCATGAAGTTGCGAGGCCATCAGACTTTCGTATTCGTTATAATCGGCTACGGCCTGACGGAACTTCCCAACCTCATGCCGCACCTGTGCGCGAGCCAATAGGTAAGGAGCTGCCTCTTTCAGATAGGGTTTGTTGAAGAGCGCCACTGCGCTGTCGAGCAGTGCCAGTTGCTGTGTTGTGTCTTTCATCTGCGCCTTGCATTGGGCTGCGGCGTAGAAGATGTCGGCACTACGCAGATCACTATTTGCCAGCTGCAAGTAGAGGTCGCACGCCTCATTGTACTTAGCCTGTACGTAGAGAATCTGTGCTTCCTGTTGCATATAGATGCTTTGTTTCTCCGCTTTGTAAGCTTCGCGCGATTCCTCAAGTGCCTTGTCGAGCGTCCACGTAGCAAAAGATTTTGCACTGTCCTGTAAACAGTACTGGAACACGGTCTGTGCATACCGATAGTGAGCGTCGGCTTTGTTTTCACCTTTGCGTACAGCTTGCTGGAGGTAGTTGTCGGCCTCTTCGTACTGCTGGTGGCTGACTGCAATGCCAGCCAGACTGATGTAGCCGTCTGCCGAGGAGGGATATTGCTTAGTGAAGCGCGTCACATAATCGGTGTACCGTGCTTCGTCAAAAGCATTGCGAGAAACAATCAGTGCGAGCAAGGCATCGTTGAGGTTGTCGGGAATGGCAAGTGCAATACCAGTGGCCATGAAAACGGGGTCGTTGGGGCTCAGCCCGTTGAGCCGCAGGCTGTTGGCAAACGGTGCGGAAACAGCATAAGCCGCTGCCCGTTTAGTGTCGGCTGTCGGTTGAACCAGTCCGATGACTTCTCCCTGAGCATTCAGCACGGGCGACCCTGTCTCTGGGGTGTTCGCTGTTGTTTCCAAGGTGTAGTACCGATACGACTCCATGAAGGTTTCACTGCCTTTGACGATGGCCTTGACGGCTGTTGGTTTTTTATTGGCCGAGTAGGGTAGCATCCATATTTCGTCCCTGTCTGCGGCTTGTGTGGCAGCAATAATCAGAGCATTAGCTTTCTTGGTCTGTACGCGGAATTTCGCCACATCGTACGTCTCGTTGGCTCCCATCAGGCATTCCACAGGCCATTCCTTGCCTGCGGCATCGATGACGATTGCGCGTTGTGCCCCTTGAAAAGGGGTGTAGCTGCTGACGGCCTCTCCATTGTCAGTCGTGAAGAATCCAGTGGCACTGGCCAGCAGATTGCCATCTGTTCCGAATGTTTTTAGCGTGAACACACTCTTTGCAGCTTTTGCTGTCCACGATGGCGACTGTGCATAGGTAGCAGTCTGTATTGAGGTGGCGAGGATGAATACGAAGATTTTCTTCCAGTTGGATGATACTATTTTTTTCATTATTGTTGTTCTAAAGATGAGATTACTGTGGTTTACGGGCGTTTAAGTAGTTGTCGGGCATTGGCAATAGCAGCTTCCGACACGTCACTTCCACTGAGCATCTGTGCAATTTCCGAGACGCGCTCTTCATCGCTGAGTCGCTGCATGCGGCTGACAGTTCCCGTTTCGTCCTCCTGTTTCGACACCCGATAGTGGACGGTTCCGAGTGCGGCAATCTGAGGCAGGTGAGTGATGGAAATGACCTGCCGGTCGTTGGCTCCCATTTCTTTCATGATTTCGGCCATGCGTTCGGCAATCTTTCCGCTGACTCCTGTGTCTATTTCGTCGAAGATGATGGTGGGCAACTTGACGGCTCCGCTGATCATGGCCTTCAGCGAAAGCATGATGCGTGCTATTTCACCGCCTGAGGCTACGTGGGAGATGGGTTGGAGCGGACTTGACGTGTTGGCACTGAAGAGGAATGAGATTTCGTCGTGTCCGTCTCGGCGCAAGGCAGTGCTGTTGATGCTGATTTGGAAGCGCAGTTTCGGCATTCCCAAGATGGTCAGTCGTTCGTGCATCCGCTGCTCAATGTCTCCAGCCGCCTTCTTCCGTTGCTGCGTCAGTTGTGCGGCCAGTTGTTCGCACTTCCCATTCAGCGTGTCTATCTCAGCACGCAGACTGTCGAGAGTGCTGTCTCCATCCTCCATGTCTCGAAGCTGTGCACCATATTGGTCGCGTAGGGCGATTAACTCGGCTACAGCGTCCACGTGGTGTTTCTTCTGTAGGGAATAGAGCGTGTCGAGTCTATTCTCGGTCTGTTCCAGTGCTGCAGGGTCGAACTCGATGTCGGAGAGCCGCTGTTCAATGTCCTGTGTCAGATCCTTGATCTCAATGTGGCAGGACTCCATGCGTTCAACCCACGCTGCGGCCTCTGGCATAAGGTTGCTGATGGAGTGGAGCGCACTGAGTGTCTTGCGAAGCTGTGGCTCAATGCCGTTCTCTTCTGCTGAAAGGCAGGTGCTTGCGGTGAAGAGTGCGGTTTTGATGTCTTCGCTGTGCGCCATTATGTCGTGCTGTTGTTCGAGTTCTTCCTGCTCTCCCTCCTGCAAGTGGGCTTCCTGCAATTCGTTGTACTGGAACTGGATGAAGTCTTGGTTCTGCCGGCATTGTCTGATACGTTCCTCCTGTTCCTCCAGTTCGCGACGTTTTTGCCGGAGTTGGTCAAAGTGAGTCGCGTAGTCGGCTAATAAGGATTGGTTTCCCGCAATGATATCGACCACTTCAGTCTGGAAATCCTGTTTTCCAAGTAGCAAGTTTTGATGCTGGGAGTGTATGTCAATGAGTTGCTCGCCCAGCTCTTTGAGTAGTGCGAGTGCAACGGGCGTGTCGTTGATGAAAGCGCGGCTTTTCCCTGCAGCGGTGAGTTCTCGGCGCACGATGCAGTCTGCTGCGTCGTAGTCTATGTCGTTGCGCTCGAAGAAAGGCTGCATCTGATAGTGTGACAGGTCGAAATGTGCTTCTACGATGCACCGGTCGGCACCTTGTTTAATCGCTTTCGTGTCTGCGCGTTGTCCAAGCAGCAGTCCTATGGCTCCCAGAATGATACTCTTTCCTGCGCCCGTCTCGCCAGTGATGACGGAAAACCCCGACTGGAACTCAATATCGAGTTGGTCGATAAGTGTGAAGTTCTTGATGTATAGTCGTTTAAGCATGGCGTGTCTATTGTTCTTTTATAGCAAGGCTTCCAGTTCGTTGATGATGTCAACGGCCACAGCCTGCTTGTTTTTCTTGGCGTAGTCCTTCTGTCCGTTGCGGCTGACGATGCTGATTTGGTTTTGGTCAGACTGGAAACAGGTGCCTTCGTTGCGCAGCGAGTTGAGCACGATGAAATCAAGGTTCTTACGGTGTAGCTTGTCCTGTGCGTGTGCCACCTCGTTGTCTGTCTCAAGCGCAAAGCCCACCAGCCGTTGCCCTTCCCGTTTCATTTGTCCGAGTTGTGCTGCAATGTCGTGTGTAGGTTGCAGGCGGAGGACGAGGTCGTCCTTTCCGCGTTTTATTTTCTGTGCGGCTACTGTTTCTGGTTTGAAGTCTGCCACGGCGGCACAAAGGATGGCTGCATCTGTCTGTGGAAAATTCCCAACAGCGGCCTCGTACATCTCTTCGCAACTTTCCACATCTATGCGTCGGATGGCGGGCTGGGGCGTTTCCAGTGCTACTGGGCCAGCTACGAGGGTTACTTCTGCGCCACGTAGGGCACATTCCTCAGCCAACGCAAATCCCATCTTTCCGCTGGACCAGTTGCCGATGAACCTCACGGGGTCTATCTTCTCGAAGGTAGGTCCGGCGGTGATGAGGATTTTCTTGCCCAGCAAGGCTGTCCGTATGCTGAGGGCGCGGTCGAGCACCTCAATGATGCGTTCAGGCTCTTCCATGCGCCCCTTTCCTTCCAGTCCCGAGGCTAAGAAGCCATCCTGCGGCTCAATAATCGTGTTGCCCAGTGATTGCAACCGTCTAATGTTGTCCTGTGTTGTTGGATGCTGGTACATATCAAGATCCATAGCTGGGGCAACAAATACAGGTGCTTTCATGGACAGGTAAGTGGTGACGAGCATATTGTCTGCCACACCATGAGCCATCTTGCCCAGTGTTGAAGCCGTACACGGGGCAATGAGCATCGCATCTGCCCAAAGTCCGAGTGCCACGTGCGAGTGCCACGTCCCGTCGCGCTGCGCGAAAAACTCGCTGATTACGGGTTTCTGTGTCAGTGCCGACAGGGTGACGGGCGTGATGAATTCCTTGCCTGCAGGGGTGATGACCACCTGTACCTCCGCACCACGCTTGATCAGTCCGCGTATGATGAGGCACGCTTTGTAGGCTGCTATCGACCCCGTGATGCCTAAGACAATCTTTTTACCTTTAAGCATAGTGGTTGTTCCCTTTGAGCATGATGGCGCGTACTACTATCGGGTAGCGTTGGCCGCTTGGCGCAGGCGGATGCGTGTCAGCACCTGTTTGGTGTTGTTGGTGAAGTCGCCTCCCATGATCCAGCTGTAGTAGCCGGGGTCGGTGTTGAGAACGGTGGTAACGGGCTTTCCCTTGTACTTGCCGAAGTTGAACATCTCGACGAGCATTGGATTTCCGTCCTTGTCGAGTATGGTCTTTCCCGTACGGTCTTTCAGTTCCCCCCAAACGATACGTCCAGCAAAGTCTACATTGTTGTTCTTGCGTGAGAATTCTGCCAAGAACTTCATGTCGTTTTGCAGCACGCGTTCGGGCTCTTCCTGCCGTTCGGCGGTGTACATATCCAGTTCGCCCTGCAGCACGCGATAGGTGGCTTCCGTGTCTTCGTCGGCACGGTGGGCGGTGAAGTCCTCTTCCATCTTTCGTCCGCAGTAGAATTTGTAGGCGGCAGCCAAGTTGCGGCGTTCCATCTTGTGATAGATGACCTGCGCGTCAATCAAGTTTCGCTTCGAGAAATCGAAGTCAATGCCTGCGCGGAGGAACTCCTCTGCGAGTAGGGGAACGTCGAAATGGTTGGAGTTGTAGCCTGCAATATCACTGTCGGAGAAGATGTTGCAGATGTCCTGTGCCAAATCGCGGAAGGTGGGCTTTCCTTGCACGTCATCATTGCTGATGCCCGTGAGTTGTACGACTTCGTCAGGAATGGGTTTTCCTGGGTTGATCAGATGGTTGCCGCGCTCTTCGCGTCCGTCGGGGAACACCTTGATGTACGAGAGTTGTATGATGCGATCGTTGACAAGGTCGAGTCCAGTGGTCTCGAGGTCAAAGACGACGAGGGGCTTTTGTAGGTTGAGTTTCATGTGGCTGTTGTTGCTGTGTTTATGGTCAGTTGTTGATGAGCATCGGCATCATCAGCATGAGCACATCCTGTCCTTCTGGCTGTTCTGAGGGTACGACGAGTCCTGCGCGGCTGGGGTCTGCCAGCTGTATGACGATCTCTTGACAGTCGAAGTTGCTGAGCACCTCGATGAACGTTGATCCTTTGAATCCAATGCTCATGGTCTGTCCGTTGTAGTCGCAGCTCATACGTTCAGTGGCGGTCTTCGAGAAGTCGAAATCTTCGGCATCCAGTTGCAGTGTAGAGCCTTCCACATGGAGGCGTATCAGATTACTGGAGTCGTTGGCAAAGGGCTGTACGCGGCGCAGTGCAGCAAGCAGTTGCTGTCTGTCGACGGTCAGTGTATTGGTGTTGTTCTGTGGAATCACGGAGTTGTAGTTGGGGTAGCGTCCCTCAATCAATCGACACGAGAGTTTTCCGTCACCGTAGTTGATTTCGGCGTTTCTATCGTTGAAACGAATCTCTACGTCGCCACCATCCTTCTGAAGCAGGTTCTTGAGCAGCGATGCAGGCTTCTTGGGGAGGATGAATGTGGCGGGATTTTCGCAGGGTACGCCGTAAATTCTGTTGCGCACGAGCTTGTGGCCGTCTGAGGCCACGATGGCGAGGCATTCGGGTGTGAGGTCGAAGTAGACTCCGTTCATGACAGGGCGCAATTCGTCCTGTGCAGCGGCGAAGAGCGAGCGGTTGATGTTGTCGGCCAGCACGTTGCTGGACAGTGTTATGGTGTTTGCACCTCCTGCAACAGGCGTATACTGCGGATATTCTTCAGCATTGTCAACGGGTAGCGAGAAGAGACCGTTTTGGTAACTGATTTTCGCGATGTTTTCCTGATGGTTGACATCGAAGGTGACCGGTTGTTCGGAGAAACCTTTCGTGGCCTCGAGCAGGTCGTGATTGTTGATGGCGAAACGTCCGTTGCCGTCGCTGTCGGTCAGTTCCATCTGCATGTTGACGACATTTTCGCTGTCGGAGGCAGTCAAGTGGAGTGTGCCCTCCTGGATGTCAAACAGGAAGTCGGCCAAGATAGGCTGCTGGTTCTTGCTGTTGATGACCTTTGCAAGGGCATTGAGTCTGCTGCTGAGCGCAGTGCTTGATACTGTAAATCTCATTGATATTGCTATTTGTTTGTTTTTGCTTGTTTTTACGACTACAAAAATACAAAAATAGTTGTTGACAAACAAAAATATTTGGAGAAAAATGTCCTTTTTAGAACATTTTTTCGTAATTTCGCAATCTGAAACATCAACAAACGAACAAACAAGTAAGATTAATCATGGAATTAACAGGAAAAGTTATTGCCGTAATGCCGGCAAACAGTGGCGTGTCTACGCGCACCGGAAATCCCTGGATGTCGCAGGAATATGTAATTGAAGTGCCGGGGCAGTATCCTAAAAAGTGTGTGTTCCGCCTCTTCGGAGAAGACCGCATCAAGCAGTTCAGCATCCAGCAGGGTGAGGATATTACCGTCAGTTTCGACATTGATGCTCACGAGTACAATGGACGCTGGTTCAACGAGATTCGTGCCTACAATGTGAGCCGTACGCCAGTGGGTGCTCCTGCTGGTGCTCCTGTGGGTGCTCCCGTGGCTGGTGGTGTGCAGGCTACTGCGTCTCCGTTCCCGCCAGCTCAGGAGTCTGCTGCCGAGAGCAGTGACGATCTGCCGTTCTGAACAAGGAACAAACACATGGAAAGACAGCGGAGGCTGCAACCGTCAGGTGCAGCCTCCGTTCTTTTAGGTGTGTTTGGCACGAGTGTGCCATGAGTTGTGTCTCGTGTTTTTAGCAAATCTTGCGCGAGCCATCGCCAATGACAACGTCATAGACTTTGGGTTCGTGGCCGTATTTTGCATTGAATTTCTCTTTGGCAGTGTTGACGAACGACTGGTAGAGGTCGTTGCGCACGAGGTTGATGGTGCAACCGCCGAAGCCTCCGCCCATGATACGTGAACCAGTGACTCCACATTCCTTGGCGATGTCGTTGAGGAAGTCGAGTTCTTCGCACGATACTTCGTAGTCTTTTGACAGTCCTTCGTGGGTCTTATACATCATTTCTCCCACCTTCTCGTAGTCGCCTTCGTTCAGTGCGTCGCAGACGGCCAGCACGCGGTCTTTCTCGCCGAGCACGAACTTGGCGCGCTTGTAGTCTTCTTCTCCCACTTCAGCCTTCACCTCTTCGAGCTGTTCCCAAGTGCAGTCACGCAGGGTTTCAAACTTCCCTTCTGGGTGTTTGGCAGCGATGTGGCGCACCACGTTCTCGCAGGAGTTGCGGCGGTCGTTGTAGGGCGAGCCTGCCAACTGGTGCTTGACCACGGAGTCGAGCAGTACCAGTCGGTAGCCATCGGGTTTGAAGGGGAAGTATTCAAACTCGCGCGAGCGGCAGTCGAGGCGCATCAAGCATCCAGCCTTTCCGAATACGGATGCGAACTGATCCATGATGCCGCAGTTGACTCCACAGTAGTTGTGCTCCGTGGCCTGTCCAGCGAGCACCATGTCCCACTGGCTGACCTTATTGTCGCCGAAGAGGTCGTTGAGTCCGCAGGCGAAGCAGCTCTCCATGGCTGCCGACGAGGACATTCCTGCGCCCAAGGGTACGTCTCCAGAGAAGGCGATGTTGAAGCCCTTGACGGGTACTCCGAGTTTCTTCATTTCCAGGGCAATGCCGTAGATGTAGCGTGCCCAGCTGGCCTTAGGTCCATTGGGGTCAGAGAGTTTGAAGTCGACGCGGTCTTTCAAGTCAATGGCGTATGCCATTACCGTGTCTTCCGTGCCGTTGGCGCGCATCTCTGCCACCACACCCTTGTCCACTGCTCCAGGGAATACGAAGCCTCCGTTGTAGTCGGTGTGTTCGCCGATGAGGTTGATGCGTCCTGGTGACGCGTAGACGTTTCCTTGCTTGCCGTCAAAGTGTTTGGCAAAGCGTGTTCTTACTGATTCGATATTCATAGTCTTTGTTGTTTTTGCTTGATGAAAATTATTCTACGGGGATGTCCTTGTTCACATTCTTGCAACCCACTACGGCGTAGAAGAACATATAGGCCATGGCGAGCAGGTAGACGAAATAGCTGGGCATGTAACCCATGAAGTTGGAGAACCAGCCCTGTACCAGTGGCAGGATGCCTCCGCCCACTACCATCATCATGAAGATGCCAGAAGCCTGTGCGGTGTATTTGCCCAGTCCTTCGGTGGAGAGGTTGAAGATGGAAGGCCACATGATGGAGGTGCAGAGTCCGCAGAGCACGAGGAGCAGTGCGCTGACGGGCACTTGTGCGCTGGTCAGTGAGAATGTCATGAGGTTGAACAGCGGAATGTCCACGATGATGGTCTTTGGCATGAAGATGGCAGCCAGTATCAGCAGCATGCCGAGGAAGGTTGCTCCCAGCATGAGTTGTCGTGAGGACACCTTTCCTGCGATGAAGCCCGACACCAGTCGTCCTACGAGCATCAGTAGCCAGTACATGGCGGCTACTGCGCCTCCGATGGTGGCCGCGTTAGCCAGCAGTCCTGCTCCCTTGTCGGTGGTGTCTGACAGATAGAAGTTCAGTGCTCCAGGAATGCCGACCTCTACGCCCACGTAGACGAAGATGGCTATCACGCCGAGTGTGAAGTGGCGGAACGCCCAAGGCGAGTGTTCAAACTTTGTCTCGCTGGTCACCTTGCCCAGTTCGGGGTCTTGGATGGGAATGAAGGTGAGGATGCAGAATGCGCCAGCGAATACGGCCATTGCGATGTAGAGCACGAGGTTGACGTCAGCCATCTGTGTGCTCTTTGTCACCTCACCGATGAGTGCACCGACGAGCATTGGGGTCAGTGTGCCAGAGAGGCTGTTCAGTGTGCCTCCGATGAGGTTGAGCTGATTGCCGCGGTTGCCGCCTCCGCCAAGGAGGTTGAGCATCGGGTTCACCACCGTGTTCAGGATGCAGACGGAGAAGCCCGAGATGAAAGCTCCCGTCAAGTAGACGCAGAATCCGGGAATTCCTTCTGGGAAACTGGAGAGGTATTGCACCAGTACGCCAAAGAAGCCCACGGCAATGCCGATGAGTGCTGATTTTTTATAGCCCACCTTGGTTAGCATCTTTCCTGCGGGAATGCCCATGAAGAGGTAGGCGAAGAAGTTCATGAAGTTACCCATCATTCCCAGCATGTTGTTGCCGTCAATGCCAGGCTGGCTCTTCCAGATGACTCCGATGGGTGCGCCAAGATTTGTGACGAAGGAAATCATGGCATAGAGGAAGAACATCGTGATGATGGCAACGATGCTTCCGTTTTGTTTTTGATTGCTCATTTGTGTATAGGGTAGTGTTTCTTTATTTATATAAGGTGGGCGAGTTGCCCAACCCTGTTATTTTTCTGCACCGAATTTATAGACGGTCTTCTGCTTGTACTGTTCGCCAGGACGGAGCACGACGGAGGGGAAGTAGGGGCGGTTCGGTGTGTCGGGGAAGTGTTGTGCTTCGAGGCAGACGGCACTGCGCCAGGGGTAGGTAGAACCATGTGTGCCTGAAATTCCCGACTCGAAGTTGCCCGTGTAGAGCTGCAGTCCAGGCTCGGTGGTGTACACCTCCATGGTGCGTCCGCTGTTGGGTTCTTTCACTTTGGCGGCGAAGCTCAGCTCGCCCTCTTCCTTCTTGTTGAGCACGTAGTTGTGGTCGTATCCTGAACCGTTCTTCAGTTGATCGTTGTCAGCGTTAATGTCGCGTCCAATGGCTTTCGGTGTGCGGAAGTCGAAGGGAGTGCCTTCCACTTTAAGGATTTCTCCCGTAGGAATCGACACGTTGTCGATGGGGAGGTAGAAGTCAGCGTTAATTTGCAGTTCCACGTTGTCGACAGCCGGTGTAGGGTTGGCAATGCCTGCCAGCGAGAAGAAGGCGTGGTGTGTTAGGTTGATGATGGTTTTCTTGTTGGTGGTGGCCAGATACTCGATGACGAGTTCGTTGTCGTCGGTGAGCGTGTATTCCACGTTGATGCGACATTCTCCCGTGTAGCCTTCCTCACCGTATGAAGAGATGTAGGAGAGGGCGAGTGTGCGCGGTCCCATTTGTTTTGCGTCCCAGATGCGTGTGTGGAATCCCGTAGGTCCTCCGTGCAGGTGGTTTGGTCCGTCGTTGAGTGCCAGCTGATATTCTTTCCCGTTGAGTGTATATGTTCCTTTGGAGATGCGGTTTCCGTAGCGTCCGATAAGGGTGGAGAGGAAAGGCTCTGGACTATTGATTACCTCTTGGATGTTGTCGTGTCCCTGAATAACGTTAGCCACGTTTCCGTCCTTGTCTGGCATCATGATGGCCACGATAGCACCTCCGAAGTTTGTTGCTGCCACTTCATATCCTTTGCGGTTGCGGAGGATGTAGAGGTCTGTCTTTTTTCCGTTTACTGTGGTTTGGAAATCCTTGCGGTTCAAACCACACAGATAGTTGTTTTCCTTTGTGTTCGCCATAACGAGTTGTTTTTAGTTACTAAATTGTACTGCAAAGTAACCAAAAAAAAACGGGTCTCGCAAATTATATGGCGAAAAATTGCGGATTGTGAGTGTTAAAAACACCTAAACGCAGTCGCGGAGCAGTTCTCCGACGATGTAGTTGCTGCCTCCCACGAACACTGTACCGTCGTTTCCTGCGGCTTTTTTGGCGGCGTAAAAGGCTTCGCTGACGGTTGGAAA
>CAVAIX010000048.1:0-13500 GCA_963588695.1 Bacteroidaceae bacterium
ATGTCATCACTATAGATGAGTGAGGAGTTACGTAGCACAGTGGGACGCTTGCCGAAATACTCCTCAATCTTCTGGCATTGCTTCTTCACATCGAGAGCGAAGGTCTCTTCGTTGGCCAGTGACGACAGGCCGTGGGAATATGGCTCAGCTAAGAACTCTACACAACCTGTGTTGTTGAGTTCCTGCAACTTCTCTAACACCTGCGGTGCGTGCATCTCTAACTGTTCCATGCCGACACCCGAGAGGGAGAAGGCCACTTTGAACAACTTGCCGTTGTCGCGAATCATCTCCCCGATGGCATTCAGTGCTGGCATATAGCTGCGGTCGGCAATGTCGCAGATGCTACGCTCGTTCTCGTAGTCGTCGTAGTAGTAGTGGTCGGTACCGATGTCGAAGAAACGGTAGCGTTTCAGATGGGTAATCTGGTGTATCTCAAAATATAGACAAATGGTTTTCATAATCTGTTTGTTAGTTTGTTAGGGTGTTTATAGTTCGGTTATTGTTCCCAGCCTAAGGTGCGGAGGTAGAGGGTGTGAATCCACGCACCGACTTTCTCCCAGGTAATCTGATCCACCTCTTTCTTGCCTTCCTCCTTGAGGTAGTTGAAGAGCGAGTCGTTGGCACAGATGCTGTAGATGGCATCGGCGAGCGCATGGATGTCCCAGTAGTCCACTTTGATGCAGTTACTGAGTATCTCGGCACAGCCCGACTGTTTACTGATGATGGTGGGTGTGCCGCACTGCATGGCCTCTAACGGTGAGATGCCGAACGGCTCGGAGACAGAGGGCATGACGTAGACATCGGAGTCTTTCAGACACTCGTACACCTGTTTGCCGCGCATGAAACCCGGGAAGTGGAAGCGGTCGGCGATGCCCCGCTCGGCAGCCAACTGTATCATGGCATCCATCATATCACCCGAACCAGCCATGCAGAAACGTACGTTACGCGTGCGCTGGATGACCATGTTGGCGGCCTCCACAAAGTATTCCGGTCCTTTTTGCATGGTGATGCGCCCTAAGAAGGTGACCACCTTGTCGCGCCCCGTATGGTCGGGGCGCGGGATGGCCTCGTATTCAGCGGGCAACGGATAGACGGCGTTGTGTACGGTGAAGCACTTGCGCGGGTCTTGGTGATACTGGTTGATGACCGTCTGGCGCGTCAGTTCCGACACGCACATGATGCAGTCGGCTTGATCCATGCCGTTCTTCTCAATGGAATAGACGGTGGGGTTCACCTTGCCGCGCGAGCGGTCGAAATCGGTGGCGTGTACGTGGATGCACAAGGGCTTGCCGCTGACCTGCTTGGCATGGATGCCGGCAGGATAGGTCAGCCAGTCGTGGGCATGGATGATGTCGTAGTCGAAGGTGCGTGCCACCACTCCAGCAATGATGGAGTAGTTGTTGATTTCCTCATGGAGGTTTCCGGGATAGCCTCCGGCAAACTCCATCGCACCGAGGTCGTTGACGTGCATGTAGTTGAAGTCAGCATACAGATGGTCGCGGAGTCGGAAATAGAGATCGGGATCCATGATGTTGCCCACGCGCTGGTTCACATAGTCGCGGTTGACATCGCGCCATGCGATGGGTACGGCATTCATGGCCACGATGCGGCAGGCCGAGCGGTCTTCGTCGCCGAATGGCTTCGGCAGACACAGGGTGATGTCCATATCGCCTTGGGCATGCAGTCCCTGCGATATGCCATAGTTGGCGGTGGCGAGACCACCGAACACGTGAGGAGGATACTCCCATCCAAACATTAGTACTTTCATTGTTTTGTCCTCCTGTTGGTTACTTTTGGTATGTGTATTTCTCCAGTAGCTTGTGCGTGCGCAGAATCTCCGCCACGTTCATGGCGAAGGCCATGGCACCACGTCCACTGAATGGTGGGTTGCCGTCGAAAAGCTCACTGATGGTGCCGATGGCGTGATAGTTCATCTCGTCTTCGTAGCCCACCATCTGTCGCTCAATGAAACTCAGTCGACTGCGCTTGTAGATCTTCAGACAGGCCTCCATGTAGAAACCACCGAGCCACGGCCATGCCGTGCCCTGATGGTAGGCGTAGTCGCGTTGGGTCTGCGGCCCGACATACATGGGGTTGTAGCCACCGCTCTTGGGTGACAGCGAGCGGAGTCCCTTCGGGGTGAGTAGCTCTCGAGTGCAGACATCGAGCACGCTCTTCTTCTGATCTTGATCCAGCGGTGAATAGTCGAAGGCCACGGGGAAGATCATGTTGGGGCGTACACTCCAGTCCATCATATTGCCGTCCACATAGTCGAGCAGGTAGCCGTATTCGTTGAGGAACGTGTCAACGAACGATTTCTTACAGCGTTCAGCCAGTTGTTCGAGGTCTTTGGCAAACTTAGCATTGCCAAACTCGGCTTCCAGTGAGGCGCAGAAGCGGAGCGCGTTGTACCACAGTGCATTGAACTCCACGATGTAGCCCGTGCGGGGAACCACTGGGCGACCATTGGCGGTGGAGTTCATCCAGGTGATGGCCTTCTCCCGTCCGTCGGCGTAGAGCAGTCCGTTGTCGTCGAGGTGCATGGCATCGCCACCGCCCTTCATGACGTATTTCACGATGTCACGTACCAACTGGCCATACATCTTGTAACCTTGGTCGCGCCCTGCATCTTTGGCGTACTGCTGGATGGCCCATACGCACCAAAGCGGCACGTCGGGGTGTTCTATTTCGTAGAGCTTCACCGTCAGCGGCTTGCCTTCCATGTGTTCGCGCAGTCCTTTCTCTGCGGTCTTCATCACCAGTTCGAAGTAGTCGCGTTCACCGATGGCGAGGGTCAGTCCGGGCAAGGCAATGAACGTGTCGCGGGCACGCGCCTTGAACCAAGGATAGCCCGCTAAGAGGTAGCGGTCGTCGTTGGGCTGGCGGTTGTGGAACTGGTGAGCGGCGGCCACGAGGCAGTGATAGAAATTGTCGCGAGGTTGGCGCAGGGCGATTTCCTCTTCGAAGAGACTCTTCAGTTTGCTGGTCTTGATGGCCGATGTGGAGGCCGCAAAGACAATGCTTTCTCCTTTCTTGATAGGCATCTCGAAATAGCCAGGCACGTAGAGATCCTCGTTAGAGGCATAGCCGCGCTCCTGCTCCTTGGGGTACTCCACACCACGGTACCAGTCGGGTTGGAAGATAAACTCGTTCTTCTTGTCAAACTGCATATAAAGGTCGGGGTATCCAGCGTACATACAGGTGCGTATGCCGTTTTCCACCTCGTGGTACTCCCTGCTGGCCACGTAGTTCTCGTGTGTAAACTGGCGCACGGAACGGAAGGCGAGGAAGGGACGGAAACGCAGTGTGGTGGCACTGTGGGCATCAACCAGCGTATAGCGGATGAGGATGCGGTCTTCATAACACTGGAAAATGGTCTCTCGCTTCAATAGCACACCGCCCACTCGGTAGAGCATGGTCGGCACGACATCGCAGGAGAACTCCCGAATGTACTTGTGGCCATTGGGACTGTAATGGTTTCCTTGGTATTTGTGGAGTCCGAGGTTGAACTCGGCACCGTGTTGAATCACCGTACAGTCGAAGGAGGAGAGCAACACATGGTTCTCATCGTCCAGTTCGGGTACGGGAACAACGAGCAGACCGTGGTATTTGCGCGTGTTGCAGTCGGCAATGGTCGAACTGCTGTAGGCACCCGTGCGGTTTGTCCGCAGCAACTCACGGCGGAGCGACTCCTGCAGGTTCGTCATTACAGCTTTTTCAAATCGTAAATAACTCATAGTTCCTGTTTAGGTTTTGTTAGTTTTCTGTCTCATTGGCTGTCCATCATGTCTTGATGGAGTTTTGCTACCCCCAAAGTTACGGATTTTAGTTGTACCGACAAAAAAAATAACCTGTTTTTTTTGAAATTCACAGCATTTTAATACAAATTGGCCGAAAAACAGGAATTTCCTGGATTTTCGGAGTGATTAAAACAAGGGATTTTTGGGGGTTATTTTCTTGACCAGGCTCAAACGATTGATCGATCTGGATCAAACGATCAATCGATCCAGATCATTTGATCAATCGATCTGGATCATTTGATAGATTGAGATTGCTCATTTAGAAGAACCAATCAGCTCGGTGAAATGAAGGTCTCTGGAAGGGGTTAATCTGGGATAAGGAAGCGGATGACTTCCTGTTCTACCGTGATGCGGTAAGACCCTGTGGGTGTGCCTGTTGGTCGTCCGTCAATGGACAGCAATGCCTTGCCGCCGTCCTCAACGACAATCTCCCGAGTGCGGTAGGGGTGTATCATGCGGTGGTTGAGCAACCGTCCTGTCAGCATCATCCACAAGCCATGGAAAATCTGTGTGACCTTAGCCTGATAGACCAGCGACACGTCGAGCAGTCCGTTATAGGGTACGGCATTGGGCGTCAGTCCGTAGCCTGCTCCATTTCCCACGCACAGCGTCATCACCCTGCGCCGAATGTCTTCGGCGTTGATTTTAAGGTGCATCTTGTAGTCCATGCGGTGGAAGATCAGTAGGATGGTAGACAGCAGGATGGACAGCAGGCGTGAACCGAGGATGGCACGTGTCTGCTGACGGAGGTTCATCACATCGGCCACCATGCCGATATTGATGCAGTTGAGGAAATAGCGACGGTGTGACTCGCCCTTCTTGTCGGTGTAGCGTATGCAACCGACATCCACGCGGCGTACGCGTTGCTTGGTCAGCCATTCAACGGTTTGGTCGAGATAGCCTTCGCGAAAGTCCCAATAGCGGGCAAAATCGTTCATCAGCCCGTTGGGAATGATGCCTAAGGCAATGGTGTCGCGCAGCTGTCGCTCCTCCTTCATCAAACAGTTGATGGCATCGTTGAGTGCCGAGTCACCTCCAGCAATGACGATGGTCTTGTAGCCATTGTGGATCAGCATGGTGACTAACCGTTCCACGCTGTCTGCCGTCTCGCTCTGCACGAAGTCATAGTACACGCCGTGCTCGTCCAGTGCTCGCTTGATGCGTTCACGTTGTTTCCCTGCTCCGTGCTTGGGGCAATACAGTACGCCCCATTTCTTTTCATCTACTGACACCTTATTATATATATTATAGGGTTATTCGTTTTCGTTGATGAGTTGGCGTATGGCTACCACCTTTTCCGTCATAGGCAGTAGGGCATCTATCCAGTGGATGGTGAAGCCGCGGCGTTCCATGCCGCGAAACCAGGTCATCTGCCGTTTGGCAAACTGATGAATGGCAATCTCCAACTGTCTGAACATCTCGTCATAGGAGAGTGCTCCAGTGATGTAGGCCGTCACGAATTTGTATTCGAGACCGTAGTAGGTGAGGTCTTCTGTCGGTATTCCTCGGTCGAGGAGTCCTTTTATCTCGTCAATCATGCCTTCGTCGAGGCGTGCCTTGAGTCTTTTCGTAATTTTCCGTCGACGTTCCTCGCGGTCGATGTCCACGCCGATGATGAGGGAGTGGACGGACGGCATCTGTCGCCGTGCGGTCGGGGTGTGGAGGTTATATTCCTCTATCTCGATGGCGCGGATGGCGCGTTGCGCTGAATCCACATCCGTCGTGTTGTGCATGGCAGAACCATTTTGCGCTTTCAACTGCTGGAGCAGGACGGTGAGTTCTTTTAGTGTTTTCCCTTCGAGCTGTCGGCGCAGTGTGTCGTTCTGCGGTACGGGTGACAGGGCGTAGCCTTTTAGCACCGCTTCGATGTAGAGTCCGGTGCCACCGCAGAGGATGGGCATCTTCCCTCGGCTGCGGATGTCGTTATAGGCTTGCTGGAAATCCTGTTGGTATTGAAACAAGTTGTATTTCGTGCCTGCCTCGCAGATGTCTATTAGGTGGTAGGGTACGGCTGTGCCGTCTACCACGTAGTCTTTTAGATCCTTACCCGTGCCGATATCCATGTCACGGTACACTTGGCGACTGTCGGCGCTGATGATTTCGCAGTCGCCCATGCTGACCGCTAAATGGGCAGCTAAGCTGGTCTTCCCAGAGGCCGTAGGGCCGAGAATGGTTATGAGGTCTAAGGGCATGGATGGGGTGGTGTTCTTTTGAAAAAAAGAGCCGCCCAAGGCGCATTGACCAAGGGCGGCTCGTGGTTCTGATATGGTCTTATAGGTAATAGACTTAGCAGTTCTCAGAGAAGTACTTGATAGTACGAACCATCTGAGAGGTGTAGCTGTTCTCGTTGTCGTACCAGCTAACAACCTGTACCTGATAGGTGTCGTCGTCGATCTTGCTTACCATGGTCTGGGTAGCGTCGAAGAGCGAACCGAACTTCATACCGATGATGTCGCTTGACACGATCTGATCCTCGGTGTAGCCGAAGCTCTCTGTAGAAGCAGCCTTCATGGCAGCGTTGATGCCCTCAACGGTAACGTTCTTACCCTTTACAACGGCAACCAGGATGGTGGTAGAACCGGTGGGAGTCGGAACGCGCTGTGCGGAACCAATCAGCTTACCGTTCAGCTCGGGGATAACCAGACCGATGGCCTTGGCAGCACCAGTAGAGTTAGGCACGATGTTCTGGGCACCGGCACGCGAACGACGGAGGTCGCCCTTGCGCTGAGGACCGTCGAGAATCATCTGGTCGCCCGTGTAAGCGTGGATGGTTGACATGATACCGCTGACGATGGGAGCGTACTTGTGGAGTGCGGCAGCCATAGGAGCCAAGCAGTTGGTGGTGCAAGAAGCAGCGCTGATCACGTTGTCGTTCTTGGTCAGGGTGGTGTGGTTCACGTTGTACACGATGGTGGGCAGGTCATTGCCAGCGGGAGCAGAGATCACGCACTTGCGGGCACCAGCCTGGATGTGTGCGGAAGCCTTCTCCTTAGAAGTATAGAAACCAGTGCACTCGAGCACTACGTCAACACCTAACTCGCCCCAAGGCAGCTCGGCAGCGTTGGGCTTTGCGTAGATGGTGATCTTCTTGCCGTCAACCACGATGTAGTCTTCACCAGCCTCTACGGTGTGCTTGTTCTCGCCGAACTTGCCAGCGAAGCCACCCTGTGCGGTGTCATACTTCAGAAGGTGAGCTAACATCTTGGGACTTGTCAAGTCGTTGATGGCAACAACCTCGTAACCCTCTGCTTCGAACATCTGACGGAAAGCCAGACGACCAATACGGCCAAAACCGTTAATTGCAACTTTTGTCATTTTCTTTAATTATTTAAAAGGTTTGTGTATTTTGTCCTATTATCGCTGAAAAATGTGGCATAAAAGTCACTTTTTACTTTTTTCGGGTACAAAGTTACAAAAAAATATTTAATTTTGCAGCGGAAACGGATGTTAATTCTTTTAATAAAAGTAAAAAGAGTCGGATTTTGCAGGGTGTCCAGGGGCGGCAACCTTAACGTTTGCCACTTGGAGTTTGCAGAATGAAAGACAAAGACCGTCCGTTCAACAAACAAAAAATGGAATAGTGCTATGAGTTTTGTCAGTGAATTCAAGGAGTTTGCCATGAAGGGCAACGTGCTGGACATGGCTGTCGGTGTGATTATCGGTGGTGCGTTCGGGAAGATTGTTTCGAGTCTGGTTGACAACGTGCTGATGCCTGTCATTGGAGTATTGACTGGTGGCGTTGATTTCTCGGCCTTGTCGGTCAAGGTGATTGATGCCGAGGTGAAGTATGGTATGTTCGTGCAGAATGTCATCGATTTCCTAATTATCGCCTTCTGCATTTTCCTGATGCTTAAAGGTATCAACCGCTTCAACCGCAAGAAGACTGCCCCAGAACAGCCTGCTGCTCCAGCTGCTCCGACGCAGGAGGAACTGTTGGCCGAGATTCGTGACCTGCTCAAGAACAAATAACCCCAAGGTGGTATATATATTAATAAGGTGATACCCGTCACGGTGTCATCCTCGTTTATTGTTTTCAGAATAATGATAAAAACATTGGATTTCAGGCCGAAATTCCTGTCGGCCATTGCACATTACGACAAGAAGACGTTTGCCGCCGACGCGATGGCGGGAGTGATTGTGGGCATTGTAGCCCTTCCTTTGGCTATTGCCTTTGGTATAGCCAGTGGCGTGTCGCCAGAGAAGGGCATCATCACCGCCATTGTGGCTGGACTGTGCTGTTCGCTGTTCGGTGGTAGCAAGGTGCAGATTGGTGGCCCAACTGGTGCCTTCATTATCATCGTCTATGGCATCATCCAGCAGTATGGCATGCAGGGACTGACCATTGCCACGTTGATGGCTGGCGTGTTTCTAATCCTGTTGGGTGTCCTGCGGTTGGGCACCATCATCAAGTACATCCCTTATCCCATTGTCGTGGGCTTCACCAGCGGTATTGCCGTCACCATCTTCACCACGCAGGTGAAGGATCTGTTGGGTATGCAGTTGGACACCGTGCCTGCCGACTTCGTAGAGAAATGGGTGGCTTATTTAGGCAATATTAGTCACATCGACCTTTGGAGCACCGTGATGGGTGTGGTCAGTGTGGTCATCATCGCCCTCACGCCACGGTTCAGTAAGAAGGTGCCAGGTTCGCTGGTGGCCATCATCGTCATCACGGTCGTGGCCCTGCTGCTCAAGCAGTATGCTGGCATCACTTCCATCGAGACCATCGGCGATCGTTTCAGCATTCATTCCGAACTACCTGAGGCCACGATGCCTGCCCTGTCGTGGGAGACCATCAAGCGTCTGGTAGGGCCAGCGGTGACCATTGCCGTCTTGGGTGCTATTGAGTCGTTGCTATCCGCCACGGTGGCCGATGGCGTCATCGGAGACCACCATAACTCCAATACCGAACTCATCGGTCAGGGACTGGCCAACATCGCCTCGCCCCTCTTCGGTGGTATTCCTGCCACAGGCGCTATTGCTCGTACGATGACCAATATCAACAACGGCGGACGCACCCCTGTGGCTGGCATCGTCCATGCCGTAGTGCTGTTGCTCATCTTCCTGTTCCTCATGCCGCTGGCGCAGTATATCCCCATGGCCTGTTTGGCTGGTGTACTGGTCGTGGTGTCGTATAACATGAGTGGTTGGCGATCGTTCTTAGCGATGCTGCGCAACCCGAAGAGCGATGTCACTGTCCTGTTGCTGACCTTCTTCCTGACCATCGTCTTCGATTTGACCGTTGCCATTGAGTTTGGACTTATCTGTGCCTGTCTGCTCTTTATGAAACGCGTATCGGAGGTGACCGACGTGACGGCCATCTACGACGAGATAGACCTCAATGAGGATGCCGACATGGAACGGGGCGACCTCGTCCACCTGACGATTCCCGATGGTGTGGAAGTGTACGAGATCAACGGTCCCTATTTCTTTGGTGCAGGTAACCGCTTCGAGGACATCATGTCGAGTTACAACGACCGTCCGAAGGTACGTATCATTCGGATGCGTAAGGTGCCGTTCATCGACTCCACGGGAATGCACAACCTGGAGAATATGTGTTTGATGAGCCAGAAAGAGGGCATCACCATCGTACTGTCAGGGGTAAATCAAAAGGTCGATGCGGTGCTGCGCCGTAACGGTTTTGAGAAACTGTTGGGCAAAGAGAATATCTGCAGCCACATCGACCTTGCACTGGCACGTGCCAGTGAAATCCTTTCTTCAGCGGAACAACGCTGATGAAGCATGGGTCAACGAAACCCTTTCCTCAGCGGAGCAACGCTGAAGAAAGGGTTACTCCCATTCAATCGTTGCGGGCGGTTTGGACGAGATGTCGTAGCAGACACGGTTCACGCCCTTCACCTTGTTGATGATCTCCGTGGACACCCGTGCCATGAAGTCGTAGGGCAGGTGTGCCCAGTCGGCTGTCATGGCGTCGGTGGAGGTCACGGCACGCAGGGCTACGGGGTGCTCATAGGTGCGCTCGTCACCCATCACGCCTACGGAACGTACCGTGGCCAACAGGATAGCGCCAGCCTGCCACACCTGATCGTAGAGCGACACCTCAATCTCACCGTCGGTCATCTCGGCGGGCACTCCAGCAGCCAATACGCGGCGCGCTTCGTCGCCAGAGAGTTTGACCTTGTAGTCGCGCAGTCCACGGATGAAGATGTCGTCGGCCTCCTGCAGTACGCGGACGCGTTCGGGCGTGATGTCGCCTAAGATGCGTACGGCCAGTCCAGGACCAGGGAAGGGGTGACGCGTGATCAGGTGTTCTGGCATACCCAACGAGCGTCCTACGCGGCGCACCTCGTCCTTGAAGAGCCATTTCAGCGGTTCGCAGAGCGAGAGGTTCATTTCTTTAGGCAGTCCGCCCACGTTATGATGGCTCTTGATGACCTTTCCCGTGATGTTGAGCGACTCGATGCGGTCGGGATAGATAGTGCCCTGTGCCAACCATTTGGCATCGGTGATCTTCTTTGCTTCAGCATTGAACACTTCCACAAAGTCGCGTCCGATAATCTTGCGCTTCTGTTCTGGTTCGGTCACGCCAGCTAAGTCTGCAAAGAACTTAGCACTGGCATCCACGCCAATCACGTTCAGTCCAAGTACCTTGTAGTCTTCCATCACCTGCGTGAACTCGTTCTTGCGGAGCATACCGTGATCCACGAAGATACAGGTGAGTTGGTTGCCGATGGCGCGGTTCAGTAGCACGGCGGCCACACTGGAGTCCACACCGCCAGAGAGTCCGAGGATGACCCGGTCACTGCCAATCTGTGCTTTCAGTTCCTGCACTGTCGTCTCGATATAGTTGTCGGCACTCCAGTCCTGTCGTCCTCCGCAGATGTCTACCACGAAGTTGCGGAGCAACAGGGTGCCCTGCGTGGAGTGGAACACCTCGGGGTGGAACTGCACACCCATCACGGGCTGGTGGCCTGCATACGCCCCCATCAGCGTGGCATCGGGACAGTAGTATGCAGCGTTGGCCACGGTCTCTGTTGAGGCCACCACTTCCGCTCCAGTGGGGATGGCGGTGATGGTGTCGCCGTGGCTCATCCACACCTGTGAATGGTCATCGAAGCCATGGAACAGTGGACAGCCCTTGTTGACGGTGGCTAAGTTCTGCCGCCCGTATTCGCGACTTCCTGCCGGTTCCACGTTGCCACCGTTGTTGTAGGCGATGAACTGTGCACCGTAGCAGATGCCGAGCACCGGGAGCCGACCAACGAAAGCGGTGAGGTCGACCTTGAAGGCTTCGGGGTCGTAGACGCTGTAGGGGCTACCTGCGAGAATGACACCGATAACCTCCTTGTCGTCCTGCGGAAACTTGTTGTAGGGCAGGATTTCGCAGAAGGTGTCGAGCTCGCGCAGACGGCGCGCAATGAGTTGCGTGGTCTGACTGCCGAAGTCGAGGATAATGATTTTCTGTTGCATACCGTATTATGTATTGTTGTTGATAAATTGCACTGCTTCGTCCAGCGACTGGAGCTTGCCCACATCGAGCACATGAAGGTTCGGTTGGATGCATCCGCGGAGGCGTGCCCGGTGGCACACGCCAAGATAGAAGTCAATGATGCTGAACTGCTCCGGAAACTCATCCATCAGTTGGAATAGCCGGGGTGAGAAGGAGTGGATGCCCGAGAAGGCGTACATCTGGAGCGGACTGCCGTTAGGCGACTGCTCTGCTTGGCGGACGCTGTCGTAGGGACTGCGGATTTCGCCAGTCTCCACGTTCTTCCATCCCACCAACCGCATCTCCTCGTCAAACAGCAGGTAGCGCTTGGTCTTGCGCTCGCTGACCAGCAACACCGCATCGTCCTCTGCCCCGTGCTGACGGGCCAACCAGTCGTAGTTGACGTTGTCGAGGATGTCCACGTTGTGGATGAGGATGGGTGATTGCTTGTCATCGAAACAGGTAGCGGCCTTTTTCAGTCCGCCCCCAGTGTCGAGCAACAGGTCGCGCTCGTCACTGATGCGCACCATCGGGGCGTAGTCCTGCTGCGCCACGTGATCTTCGATCATCTGTGCGAAGTGGTGTACGTTGACGACGAAATGGTCGTAGCCCTGTACCCTCAGTCGGCGGATGATGATATCCAGCAGTGGCACACCGCCCACTGGCACCAGCGCCTTGGGCATCGTGTCGGTCAGGGGCTTTAGGCGCGTGCCTAACCCTGCTGCGAATATCATGGCCTGCTTCATACTTTATTTCATGTTTACTGTAAGGGCTTTCAGGTCGCGGTCGGCACTCGACGTGCCCACCATCATTTCGTAGCGACCAGGCACGACGCGCATCGTGTTGCTCTTCTCGTCCCAGCCCTCGAAGCGTTCGCGCGGCAGCGGAATGCTCACCATCCGCTTTTCTCCAGCCTTGAGGCTGACGCGGCTGTAGGCGCGCAGCGTCTTGATGGGACCTTCGGTGTCCGCAGTGCGGCGCAGGTACACCTGTACCACCTCGGTGCCGTCCGTCGCACCCGTGTTCTTCACCGTCACGGTCACCGTGCCGTTCTTGTATTGTGGTTTTCCGATTTCAAAGGTCGTGTAGCTCAGTCCGTAGCCGAAGGGGTAGAGGGGCGTGCCTTTGAAGTAACGGTAGGTGCGTCCTGTCATGCGGTAGTCGAGGAAGTCGGGCAGGTCGTCGGTGCTGCGGTAGAAGGTCACGGGGAGCTTGCCCGAGGGGTTCACCGCACCAGTCAGTATCTCTGCCATGGCCTCGCCACCGCGTTCACCGCCGTACCATCCTTGCAGGATGGCATCGCAGAGTGGCTCTTCTTCAGCAAGAGCCATTGCTCCGCCCGAGCAGTTGATGAACACCACGCGCTTGCCAGCCTTGTGCAGCAGCGAGAGCATCCGACGCTGTACGGTAGGCAGGTTGATGTCAGTGCGGTCGCCACCCTTGAAGCCTGGGTCGCTGACCTTCATCTCCTCACCTTCTACGCGAGGCGAGATGCCGCCCACGAAGATGATGGTTTCGGCATCGCCCACCTGTGCTAACAGCTCCGCGTCGGTCGGCGTGTATTTCTTGCAGATGTCAAACTGCATGGCGGCCATGCCGCTTTCCTGTACGTAGTCAATCTGGATGCGGTAGTGCTGTCCAGCTTTCACCTGAATCTGTGGGGCGGCCTCCTGGATGCGGTGGCGCACCTTCCAGATGTTGACCAGTGTGTCGCCGTTAACCATGACGCGCACCTTGTCGTCCGCTCCGATGCGCAGGGTCAGCGTCTCGTCTTTCTCAGCGATGAAATTACCGTCGTAGCGGGCGGAGAACTGCTCTAAGTTGACACCCGGTGCAAAGACCGTGTTGCCACCGTTGCTCAGGTTGATGGGCGTGGTGAGGGTCACAGTGGTGACGGGTTCACCCTCCATCTCGGTATTGTTCCAGTAGATGGCCTGCATACCCTTGTTGCCCAAGGGTGCTTTGATGCGGTCGAAGCGGCTCTCGTAGATCTCGCCACGAGTCAGTCCACAGCCCTGTACGTAGCGTACGTCACCCAACCGTTGACGTAGTCCTTGCAGAATGGTGATGGTCTGAGTCGGGTAGCCACTGTAGTTGCCCCACATCATGATGGAGTCGTTGGCGTTGGGACCCATTACCACGATGCGCTGTGCGTCGGTATTCTTCAGAGGCAGGATGCCGTTGTTCTTCAACAGTACCGTGCCTTCGCGTGCCATCTGCAGTGCTAAGTTCTTGTGTTCTGTGGAGGCG
>CAVAIX010000049.1:0-13243 GCA_963588695.1 Bacteroidaceae bacterium
AGGCGACTGGAAGACGGCCTGCCTCTACCGCACACTCTGGGTGATGAACCAGGGGCTGGAGAAGGGATGTTCCTTCCTGGAGGACTACACCCTCAACTTCGCTGCTGACCGCACGTCGAGCCTGCAGAGTCATATGTTGGAGGTCTGCCCACTCATCGCCACAGATAAACCTAAACTGGAGGTTCACTTCCTCGGCATCGGCATCCGCAAGTCGCAGACCGCCCGCCTCGTGTTCACCTCCAAGACAGGCAAGGGCATCAAGGCTACCGTGGTAGACCTCGGCAACCGCTTCCGCCTCATCGCCAGTGAAGTGGAGTGCATCAAACCACAGGAAATGCCGAAACTGCCTGTGGCTTCCGCCCTTTGGGTACCGCAGCCCACATTCGAGATTGGTGCAGGAGCATGGATCCTGGCTGGTGGCACACACCACAGTGCCTTCTCCTACGACATCACTGCTGAGTACTGGGAGGACTTCTGCGAAATGCTCGGTATCGAGTTCGTCAATATCGACAAGGACACGACCCTCCGCAGCTTCAAGCAGCAACTCCGCAACAACGAGATTTACTACATGCTCAACAAGGCATTGAAATAGGGTTTCATGGATCGTAAACATTATAATAATGAGTAACGCTAAACAAACCATAGAATCGGGCAAGGCCATCCTCGGCATCGAGTTTGGCTCCACCCGCATCAAGGCCGTCCTCATCGACGAGAACCACCAGCCTATCGCACAGGGTGCCCACGAGTGGGAGAACCAACTCGTGGACGGACTGTGGACATACAGCATCGACGACATCTGGAAGGGATTGCAGGACTGCTATGCCGACCTCCGCGCCAATGTCCGCAAGGAGTACGACACCGAACTGGAAACACTGGCCGGACTGGGCTTCAGTGCCATGATGCATGGCTATATGGCCTTCGACGAGAAGGAGCAAATCCTCGTGCCTTTCCGCACCTGGCGCAACACCAATACCAAGAAGGCTGCCACGGAACTCTCCGCGCTCTTTAAGTACAACATTCCTCTGCGCTGGAGCATCAGCCACCTCTACCAGTGCATCCTCAACGGCGAAAGCCACGTCAAGGACATCAAGTACCTGACAACCTTGGCTGGCTACATCCACTGGCAACTCACGGGACAGTTCGTGCTTGGCATCGGCGATGCCTCGGGTATGATTCCCGTTAACCCCGACACCAAGACCTACGATGCCACGATGGTGGAGAAGTTCGACAGCCTCGTGGCCTCGAAACACTACCCATGGCAGTTGCTCGACATCCTGCCCGCCACACGCTGTGCTGGCGAGGCCGCAGGGTGTCTGACGGAGAAAGGTGCCGCCCTGCTCGACGTGTCGGGCCATCTGAAGGCGGGCTGTCCGCTCTGTCCGCCCGAAGGCGACGCAGGCACGGGCATGGTAGCTACCAATGCTGTCAAGCAGCGCACGGGCAACGTGAGTGCTGGCACCTCGTCGTTCTCCATGATTGTGCTGGAGCATGACCTCTCCAAGCCTTATGAGATGATTGACATGGTGACCACCCCCGACGGCTCACTCGTGGCCATGGTTCACTGCAACAACTGCACCAGCGACCTCAACGCCTGGGTCAACATCTTCAAGGAGTACCAGCAGTTGCTCGGCGTGCCCGTCGACATGAACGAGGTGTTTGGTAAACTCTACAACCACGCCCTCACCGGCGATGCGGACTGTGGCGGACTGATTGCCTACAACTACATCTCGGGTGAACCCGTCACGGGACTGGCCGAGGGTCGTCCTCTCTTCGTGCGCTCGGCCAACGACCATTTCTCGCTCGCCAATTTCATGCGCGCCAACCTCTACGCCTCCGTCGCCGTATTGAAGATCGGCAACGATATCCTGTTCAACGACGAGCACGTCAAGGTGGATCGCATCACAGGCCACGGCGGACTCTTCAAGACCGCCGGTGTGGGACAGCGCGTACTGGCCGCAGCCATCAACTCACCCATCTCCGTGATGCAGACCGCTGGCGAAGGTGGTGCTTGGGGCATCGCCCTGTTGGCCGACTACCTGGTGAACAACAGCAAGAAGCTCAACCTCGCCGACTATCTCGAACAGGCTGTGTTCAACGGCAATACGGGTACGGAGATCGCTCCCGATGCCAACGACGTGGCTGGCTTCAATGCCTATATCGAAAACTACAAGAGCGGACTGGCCATCGAGCAGGCTGCTACCATCTCAAAGAAATAACTAACTTCACCCAACAACACTATGAAACACCATCATTTTCTTCTGACGGCAGCACTAACCTTCTGCACCATGCAGGCCTCTGCCGAGAACATCAAGGCCACCCTCCAGGCTGACCAAGGCAAGAACACCATCAACCGCGAAATCTACGGTCAGTTTGCTGAACACCTCGGCTCCTGCATCTACGGCGGTCTCTGGGTGGGCGAGAACTCCCCCATCCCCAACATCAACGGCTACCGCAAAGACGTGTTCGAGGCACTGAAAGCACTCAGCATCCCCGTACTCCGCTGGCCCGGCGGCTGCTTCGCCGACGAATACCACTGGATGGATGGCATCGGTCCGCGCGAGAAACGTCCCAAGATGCAGAACAACAACTGGGGCGGCACCATCGAAGATAACTCCTTCGGCACCCACGAGTTCCTGAACCTCTGCGAGATGCTGGGCTGCGAGCCTTACATCAGCGGCAACGTGGGTTCTGGTTCTGTAGAGGAACTGGCTAAATGGGTGGAATACATGACCAGCGACGGCGACACCCCGATGGCCAAGCTCCGCCGACAGAACGGCCGCGAGAAGGCTTGGAAGGTGAAGTACCTCGGCGTGGGCAACGAGAGCTGGGGCTGCGGTGGCAATATGCGCCCAGAATACTACTCCGACCTCTACCGCCGCTACTCGGTGTATTGCCGCAACTACGACGGTAACAAGCTCTATAAGATTGCCTCTGGAGCCTCTGACTATGACTACAACTGGACCAAGGTGCTGATGGATCGCATCGGCAACAGGATGAACGGTGTGTCGCTCCACTACTATACCGCAGCAGGATGGAACGGCTCGAAAGGCTCCGCCACACAGTTCGATAACGACCAGTACTACTGGGCACTGGGCAAGTGTATGGAGATTGAGGACGTCATCAAAAAACACAAGGCCATCATGGACGAGAAAGACCCGAAGAACAACATCGGCCTGTTAGTGGACGAATGGGGCACCTGGTGGGACGAAGAGCCAGGCACCATCCGTGGACACCTCTATCAACAGAATGCCTTGCGCGATGCCTTCGTGGCCTCGCTCTCCCTCGACGTGTTCCACCGCCACACCGACCGCGTGAAGATGGCCAACATCGCACAGGTGGTCAACGTGCTGCAGTCCATGATTCTGACCGACCAGAAGGGCACAGGCCACATGGTGCTCACCCCGACTTATCATGTGTTCAAGATGTACACACCTTTCCAGGAAGCCACCTACCTGCCCATGACACTGGCCTGCGACACCATCAAGGTGCGCCATGACTATTTCAAACCCATGGACGCAGAGAAGGACGGTGGCTACCGTCCACTGCCACTCCTCTCCTACTCGGCTGCCAAGACCAAGGACGGACAGATCATCATCGCCCTCACCAATGTGAGCCTCGACAAGGAACAGGCCATCGACATCGCCCTTGAAGGCACTACAGCCAAGACCGTCAGCGGACAGATCCTGACCGCTAAGAACGTAGCCGACTTCAACGACTTCGAGCACCCCGACCGTGTGAAGCCTGTGGACTTCAAGCAGGCCAAACTCAAGAAGAACGTACTCTCCGTCAAGGTGCCTGCCAAGAGCATCGTGGTGATGACGCTGAAATAAGGGATTCCAACTAACATTATCAAAAAAAACATAGTTATTATGAACGACAACAAGATTATGAACCGAGCTGCGGACAACATCCGTATCCTCGCAGCCTCCATGGTAGAGAAAGCGAAGTCTGGACACCCCGGCGGTGCCATGGGCGGTGCAGATTTCATCAACACGCTCTACAGTGAATTTCTCGTATACGACCCCGAACAACCCGAGTGGGAAGGCCGCGACCGTTTCTTCCTCGATCCTGGTCACATGGCTCCCATGCTCTACTCGCAACTCGCCCTCATCGGCAAGTTCACCCTGGAGGATCTCCAGAACCTGCGCCAGTGGGGTTCAGTCACGCCCGGACACCCGGAGCGCGAACTGGCTCGCGGCATAGAGAACACATCCGGTCCCCTCGGACAGGGCCACTGCTACGCCGTGGGAGCTGCCATCGCAGCCAAGTTCCTCAAGGCGCGCATGGGCGACGTGATGGGACAGACCATCTATGCCTATATCTCCGACGGTGGTGTACAGGAGGAGATTTCACAGGGTGCAGGACGCATCGCTGGCACACTGGGACTGGACAACCTCATCATGTTCTACGATGCCAACGACATCCAGCTCTCCACCCGAACCGAAGTGGTGACCTGCGAGGACACGGCACGGAAATATGAGGCATGGGGATGGTACGTACAGAAGATCGATGGCAACGACGTGGATCAGATCCGCGAAGCCATCCGCAACGCACAGAAGGAAAGCACACGCCCCAGCCTGATTATCGGCCACTGCGTCATGGGCAAGGGTGCCCGCAAGGCCGACAACAGCAGCTACGAGAGCAACTGCGCCACCCACGGTGCTCCCCTCGGTGGCGATGCCTATATCAATACGATGAAGAACCTCGGTGCCGACCCCGAACATCCGTTCCAGATCTTCCCCGAGGTGAAGGAGCTGTACGCCAAGCGCGCCGAAGAACTCAAGAAAATCGTGGCCGAGCGCTACGCTAAGAAGGCCGCATGGGCCAAGGAGAACCCCGAAAAGGCCCAGCAGTTGGCCGACTGGTTCAGCGGCAAGGCACCGCAGATCGACTGGAGCCTCGTACAGCAGAAAGCGGGTGCTGCCACACGTGGTGCCAGTGCCACCGTACTCGGCGTACTGGCTGAGCAGGTGCCCAACATGATCTGTGCCTCTGCCGACCTCTCGAACTCGGACAAGACAGACGGCTTCCTCAAGAAGACGCACGACATCGTGCGCGGTGACTTCAGCGGTGCTTTCTTCCAGGCTGGTGTGGCCGAGCTGACCATGGCCTGCTGCTGCATCGGCATGGCACTCCATGGCGGTGTCATCCCCGCCTGCGGCACCTTCTTCGTGTTCTCCGACTATATGAAACCCGCCGTACGCATGGCGGCTCTGATGGAACTTCCCGTGAAGTTCATCTGGACCCACGATGCCTTCCGCGTCGGTGAAGACGGCCCCACCCACGAACCCGTGGAGCAGGAGGCACAGATTCGACTGATGGAGAAACTGAAGAACCACCACGGCCGAAACTCCGTCCTCGTCGTGCGCCCCGCCGATGCCGAAGAGACCACCGTATGCTGGCGCATGGCCATGGAGAACACCGCCACGCCGACGGCTCTCATCTTCTCCCGTCAGAACATCGACATGCTGCCCGAAGGCAACGACTATAGTCAGGCCACCAAGGGTGCCTACGTCGTGGCAGGCAGCGACCCAGACTACGACGTCATCCTGCTGGCTTCTGGTTCTGAGGTGTCCACACTGGAGGCTGGTGCCGCCCTGCTGCGCAAGGACGGCGTGAAGGTGCGCATCGTCAGCGTACCGTCGGAAGGCTTGTTCCGTAGCCAGTCCAAGGAATATCAAGAGAGCGTCCTGCCGACAGGCAAGAAGAAGTTCGGTATGACCGCCGGACTGCCCGTCACACTGGAAGGTCTCGTTGGTGCCGATGGTACCGTATGGGGACTGAACAGCTTCGGTTTCTCCGCACCCTATAAGGTGCTCGACGAGAAACTCGGCTACACGGGCGAGAATGTCTACAAGCAGGTGAAAGCCCTCTTGGCGTAACACAACCGTTAAAACATCCAGACTATGGAAGTAAAGACAGTGGGCGTGGCTTGTGACCACGCTGGATTTCCGCTCAAACAGTTCGTGCTGCAGTATCTGGAAGCACACGGCTACGCCGTCAAGGACTACGGCACCTGGAGCGACGCCTCAGTCGACTATCCCGACTTCGGTCATGCCTTAGCCAAGGGCATCGAGAGCGGTGAGGTCTATCCCGGCATCGGTATCTGCGGCTCGGGCGAAGGCATCGCCATCACGCTCAACAAACATCAGGGCGTGCGCGCCGGACTGGCTTGGATTCCGGAGATAGCTCATCTCATCCGCCAGCACAACGATGCCAACGTCCTGGTGATGCCAGGCCGCTTCATCGATAACAAGATGGCCGAGAAGATCATGGACGAGTTCTTCAAGACCTCCTTCGAGGGCGGACGCCACCAGAAACGTGTCGATAAGATTCCCGTCAGGGAATAGTCTACTACGATCCAGGGAGACATCCTCTCCCCTGGACGCTATCAACAAGCAGTCCCGGACTCGCCGATATGCGAGTCCGGGACTGTCGTTGTACGAACCGATTTAAACGGGAACAACACCGCTGTCTTCCGCGATTTATAACTATTCGGTACAATTTATCCACATTTTTTATCTCTACTGGCTTATATTCTCAAAGATTTTATCTAAATTTGCAGCCGAAAAGAAAGAAATAAGAGAAAAGCATGAAAGAATCTTCGACGAAAAAGGCATTAAGCCTGAAAACGCTGACCAAGAGTTCGGTATGGGACGTACAGGAAAACGACGTATTCCGCATTCTGGACGGAGGCAGCAGAGACCCTGAATTCAAGGAGAATATCCGCCGTTATATCGACATCATCCGTTCAGCCTTCAATGTGGAAGAGCTGAAGGAGGAGACCCCCGCCATCCGTTCGTCCTACGAGAAACAGGGCTATAAAGTCGGAAACATCACCATCGACGACAATACCAAGATGGCCGTGGCCATCCGCAAGCGCCCCATCATGCGCGTCACTGACCTGACCTACGAGAACATCCGCCACATCTCTGCCGCCAAGCTCATCGAGGTGTTGGAGCGTAACTTCGGGGGCGGCTGGGACTCGCTGTCACAGTCCATCCAGGACATCATCGAAAGCGGTTTCGACATCTCCACTACCACACTACCCAAGGATCGCCTACATAAGAAGGGTGGCATGTACGAGAAGAAAGTGGCCGACGGCTTTGAAGTACTGGAAGTGGCTAAAGGCTCGTGGGTAGAGGCCATCTTTGCCAAACTGAAACCCGAAGCGGAGAAGCCACGCATGACCTTCGAAGAACACGACGAGGACGAGATTCCCGACGACACCTACAACCGCCCCGACGAAGACGATGATAACGGCTCGTTTGAGGACGACGATATGAATGAAGACAACTATCGTACCACCTTTGAGATTGAGGAAGACCCAGATGAAGAGGCTGGAGCAATCTCCGATTTCACTGGCGAGGAGTAGTTTTTTCGCTTTTTTGCGCGTTTCCGCAAAAAAAAGCGGAAAATATTTGGCGGTACGAAAAAAACATCGTACCTTTGCAACCGCAAAACGAAAAGCGATGCGCTTGTAGCTCAGTTGGTAGAGCACCTGACTCTTAATCAGGGTGTCCAGGGTTCGAACCCCTGCAGGCGTACAGAGGGAGAAAACAGCAGGTTTTCTCCTTTTTTTTTGTACCTCAAATGTAAAGCAATTATAAAGCTGTTCTAATGCTGTTCCAAGGCGATGGTCAGGATATGCTGGGTCACACCAGCCTCCACCGCCACTCGGTTGTCACACCGCCATCCGACCAGCCACACCACCATTCCCGTGGCATCCACCACGACGCGCTGGCGACGCTTTTCAAAATACGTCATCTTACGGTCGGTCATCATATCACTCAGCAACTTGTGACCCGTCATGCCGTAGGGCACCATCGTGTCTCCCTGTTCCACCCGTCTGATGGTCAACGGAAAGTGCACCTTGTCGGCATCCACCGTGACCCTTTGCGGCGATTTGGCAACAGAAAAGTCGGAGGTTACAGCAGAAACGTCTACGCGCAGTTTCTCATCTACACCTATTATATATATACCGGACTCTGGAATGGTTTTCGGTTCGAACAGCGGTGCGTGTCGTTCTATTATCATCTGCTGGCGGTCCACCAACAGGTCGTAGTCTGGCGAAGAGAAGAGACGGCCAGTGCAACCGTCCGTCAGACAGCGGTAGATCTGTCGGCACTGGCTCGCATTGAAGCCGCGGTCGCGCAACAACTCGTAGAGCAGATAGTCACCCTGTGCAGCCGCCAACAACTCATCAACGGCATACACACTGCGCTCCTTCACCGATTGCAGCATCCCGTCCATCGCACGTTCCACCTCCGCCATCCGTCCTGCCATCAGCAGGATGTTGTCCTCGGCCTTCGAATTGAGTTGCCGAAGCAGTGGTATCAGATGGTGGCGCACCCTGTTGCGCGTAGCCTCATCCGTTAAGTTGGTAGAGTCGGTCATGTACGGCTGTCCCCGTTCCGCTAAAAACTGCTCGATGTCTGCCCGAGCCACGCCCAGCAATGGTCGCAGGACGTGTCCCTGCCGTGGCTTGATACCGCTAAGTCCGCGTACACCCGTGCCCCGAACTAAGTTCATCAAGATGGTTTCCACCGAGTCGTCCCGGTGGTGAGCCACACAAACGCCCTGTGCATCCAGGGCTATGCGCAACTGTTCAAAATAGCTATACCGCAACTGACGCGCAGCCAACTCGATGCTTTGATGACGCTGTTCTGCATAGTAACGGGTGTCGAAATGGACTTTATGCAACGGGATGCCAAGCCTGGCACAGAGCGACTCACAGAACGCCTCATCGCGATCGGACTCACTCCCCCGCAGATGGAAGTTACAATGGACGGCCTGCACCCGATAGTGCAACTCGTGGAGCACCAACAGCAGTGCCACGCTGTCGGCACCGCCACTCAAGGCTACGAGATACAACCCCTCATCGTCAAGCAACTGGTGTTGCTGGATGAATGTCTTGACGCGGTCTATCATGCTATTTCCCCCTTTCCCCTATCGGTCATTCCACATAGAGTACCAATCCCTTGAGATATTCTCCCTCTGGATGGTAGATATTGACAGGATGGTCGGCGGGCTGATGGAGCTGATGGAGAATGCGCACCTGCCGTCTGGCCAGTGCGGCTGCCGTGAATACCGCATTGCGGAAATGCTCCTTCGTGACCACCTGGGAACACGAGAACGTGAACAAGATACCGCCCCTCTCTATCTTTTCAAAAGCCTTTTGGTTCAAGCGGATATAGCCCTTTAGGGCATTATGCAGCGCCCCACGGTGTTTGGCAAAGGCCGGTGGGTCAAGGATGATCAGGTTGTAGTTATCGCCTGCCCGTTCCAGATACTTGAAAGCATCCTCACAATATGCCTCGTGACGGGGGTCATTAGGGAAGTTGAGGTTGACATTTTCGCGCGTCAGTTCGATGGCCTTCGCCGAACTATCCACAGAGTGAACGAGCTGCGCACCACCGCGCATGGCATAGAAGGAGAAACCGCCCGTATAACAGAACATATTAAGGACGCGCTTCCCCTGGGCATACCGTTCCAGTAGTGAGCGGTTCTCGCGCTGATCGACGAAGAAGCCGGTCTTCTGTCCCTTCAACCAGTCCACTCGGAACTGTAGGCCGTTTTCCCACGCCACGTTATTGTCGCTACCACCATAAAGGAAACCATTCATGTCGTCGGCGGTCATAAAGGGCAGGGTCGTCTCACTCTTGTAGTAGACATTCGCAATACGGTGCTCCATCACGCGAACCAACGCCTCGGCAATGGTTTTCCGTGCGAGGTGCATACCGATGGAGTGGGCCTGCATGACGGCCGTGTCGCCATAGACATCAATGACCAGTCCAGGCAGGTTGTCGCCCTCACCGTGCACTAACCGGTAGGTGTTGTTCGACGGTGAGTCGGCAATGCCGATGGACTGCCGCATCTGGAAGGCCGACAACAGGCGCGCATACCAATAGTCATCGTCAATATCCACGTCGGAGAAGGCCAACACGCGGACGGCTATTGAGCCTTGCTGGTAGTGGCCTACGGCGATGAACGCCCCGTCGCGAGTCACCACGCGCACGATGTCGCCCTCTTCGATGCCTTCGTCCATGGACTGTATCGCCCCAGAGAACACCCAGGGATGGAATCGTTTGAGACTTTCCTCCTTACCTTTCTTCAGTGTGATCTGCCTGTACATGTTGTTCTTCTTGTATGGTTATCAGTTCGTAATCGCCCGTCTGCTCCAGCCGGAGGAGTTCCTCGTAGAGCATGATGCACGCCCAGGCATCGGTGGCCGCATAGCGTTTCTGCTTCTCGCTCAGGATGTCAGCCTCCCAGTTGGTGAGCCGTTCGCGCTTGCTGATGCGCTGGCCAAAGAAGTTGGCATAGAGTTTCTGGAGACTCATGTCTTCCACACCCACTTCCTTGACGTGGTTCTGCAGGTCGATGAAATGTCCAGGGGTGAAGTTGCCGATTTTGTGGAGCATCGTCGTGTCGTCGTGCAGCGAGAGTCCTATCTTCGGCACTGTGGTGTCCTCCAGCAACCGCAGGATGGACGGTGAGAGTTTGAGATAGTTGAGTCGGAAGAGGAAGCAGACATCGTGGCTCGACACCTGCAGGAGCGAGACCGTGTAGACCTGTCCTTTCCGAAACGAAGGGCGTGTCTCCGTGTCAAGGCCGATGATGGGCTGACTGAGCAGATAGTCGACCGCCCACTCGGCCTCCGCCTCACTGACGACGACCACGATCTTCCCTTCGAAAAGCACCCGTGGCAACGTGCCTATCTGCTTCTTATCGTATTTATTGTAAATGGTCTTTTTCATCTGTCGTTTGTTTTCGGTGTGCAAAAATACAAAAAAAACACGATAAAATGCGGATTTCTGACAATTTTCAGTTACTTTTGCACATCAAAAACAAGAAACTGTCACACATCATGGCAAGAAAAAAGAAAGAACCCAAGAGCCCGTCCATCCAAGAGACATTCGGGCTTGACAGAATACATTTCAGCGACCGCATCGTACCCATCCTGGGTGCGGTATTGGTTTGTACGGCTGGCTTCATGGTCTGGGCCTTCATCTCTTACTTGAGTACGGGAGCGGCCGACCAGAGCATGATAGAGAGTCCGCGTGCTGGCGAACTGCTCAACCAGCACGGCGAGTTCAGCAACAGTTGTGGCTCACTGGGAGCCAAGGTGTCCTGGTTCTGCATCAAACGGTGCTTCGGACTGCCGGCCTTCCTCATCCCCGTCTTCCTTTTCCTTACGGGCATCCGCGCACTGCTGTCCTATAAGGTCAACCTTCTGAAGTGGTTCATGTGCCTGTCCATTGTCATGCTGTGGAGCTCGCTGACCTTGGCTCAGTTCCTGTCACCGCTGTTTCCTGATATGCACTATAACTTAGGGGGCGACTACGGACTGGCGGCCTGCAACACGGTGGAGGGACTGCTGGGCACACCGGGACTGACCCTACTGCTGATCATCCTGGCACTGGCCTTCCTCACCTACCTCAGTGCCGAGACCATCATCGTCATCCGTAAGATCTTCAATCCCTTCCGCTATCGTAAGAAGGTTCCCATGGAGGTGCATGTGGGCAGAGACGAGAACACGGCCAGCGAACTGCCACTCGACACACTGGAAGATCCCGAAGTGTTCGACGACCCAGAGACGCAGACGGTGGAGTTCGACGAGGTTGACCCTACGCAGGAGAACGACAGCGACGCTGTCGCCACAGACGCAGACGCCACAACACCCACAGGTGGTTCAGTGGAGATGACCGTCGACACGGGACTGGAGGAAGAGGAGGCCACGGGACAGGAGGTGGCTGGAGAACGGGGCGGTCTCGACACGCCCTACGACCCGAAGCTCGACTTGGAGAACTACCACTACCCCACCCTCGACCTACTGAAGAAATACGACGATGACGGCAAACCCTACATCGACATGGATGAACAGAACGCCAACAAGAACCGCATCGTCGACGTGCTCCGCAATTTCGGGGTGGAGATCAGTAGCATCAAGGCCACGGTAGGTCCGACCATCACACTCTATGAGATCACACCGGCACCGGGTGTACGCATCTCGCGCATCCGCAACTTGGAGGACGACATCGCCCTGTCGCTGTCGGCATTGGGCATCCGCATCATCGCACCGATCCCCGGCAAGGGCACCATCGGCATTGAGGTGCCAAATGCCAAACCCAATATCGTGTCGATGGAGTCCATCCTCAACTCGAAGAAATTCCAGGAATCGACCATGGAACTGCCCTGCGCCTTAGGAAAGACCATCACCAACGAGGTGTTTATGTTCGATTTAGCGAAGGCTCCACACCTGTTGGTGGCCGGTGCCACAGGACAGGGTAAGTCCGTGGGACTCAACGCCATCATCACCTCACTGCTCTACAAGAAGCATCCAGCCGAACTGAAGATCGTACTGGTGGACCCCAAGAAGGTGGAGTTCAGCGTCTACGCCTCCATCGAGAAGCATTTCTTAGCGAAGGTGCCGGACGACAATGCCGACCCCATCATCACCGACGTCACCAAAGTGGTGCGCACACTCAACTCGCTGTGTAAGGAGATGGACACGCGCTACGACCTGCTGAAACTGGCACAGGCGCGCAACATCAAGGAATACAACCGGAAGTTCGTCAGCCGACAGCTGAACCCCGACAACGGCCATCGTTATCTGCCCTATATCGTCGTCGTCATCGACGAGTTTGGCGACCTCATCATGACGGCCGGCAAGGAGGTGGAACTGCCCATTGCCCGTATCGCACAGCTGGCACGCGCCGTAGGCATCCACATGATCATCGCCACACAGCGACCCACCACCAATATCATCACCGGCACCATCAAGGCCAACTTCCCGAGCCGCATCGCCTTCCGCGTCGGAGCCATGATCGACTCACGCACCATCCTCGACCGCCCCGGGGCGCAACAGCTCATCGGACGCGGCGACCTACTCTATCTCAATGGTGGCGAACCCGTGCGCGTGCAGTGTGCCTTCGTGGACACACCAGAAGTGGAGCGCATCAATGCGTTCATCGCCCAACAGCAGGGCTACATCTCTGCCTTCGAACTGCCAGAACCTGACTCCGCCGACGGTGAGGGTGGCGATGCCGCAGAGGTGGACATGGCGCATCTGGACCCGATGTTTGAAGATGCAGCACGTCTCATCGTCATCAACCAGAGCGGTAGCACGAGTCTCATCCAGCGTAAGTTTGCCATCGGCTATAACCGTGCCGGTCGCCTCATGGACCAGCTGGAACGCGCTGGCGTGGTGGGTGCTGCACAAGGCAGCAAGCCGCGCGAG
>CAVAIX010000050.1:0-13151 GCA_963588695.1 Bacteroidaceae bacterium
GTTCCGTGATGGCCTTCGCCACACCATAGAGCAGGCGTTCCAAATAGAACACCTCAGTGGTGTTCTGTACCTCCACGATGATGATCTCGCCCTTGCTGTTGCGCGCCTTGATATCCACGCGGTTGAACTTGTCATCGGCATCCAGCTGGTTGCCCTCACTCTCGAGGATGTCCACCACCTCCACCTTCTCACCGAGAAACACGGTGAGGAAGCCTTCCAACACACCGAAGTTCGCCTTCTGCCGCAGCAGACGCTTCACGGCCCAGTCAAAACGTACGTATCTGTCCTTGATGTCCATAGTCGAAAACTTATTGTGCTTGGCGAAGGTACAACTTTTTTTGTTTGAGCGAAAGAAAAAACGGCCTAATTAACTTTATTTAACTGGGGGGGGCGGTGGCTGGCCGATTAATTTCGTAACTTTGCAGTCGAATTGGAAAATACGACGGAAAAGAACAACGATATGACGATGAAGAACAAATACTTTGCCTTTGTGGCACTGGCAACGGCAGTACTCACCACCGCTTGCGCTGGCGACGAGACTGCAACAGAACAGAAACAAAACACAGACGAAACCAAGACCGTGACACTCACCGCATCGGTGAAGGAGGGGCAGACCCGCGTGGGAATGACTAAGAACAACGACACTTCCGCTTCGTTCTATTGGCACAGTACGGACGAGATACTTGTACAGATGAAAAGTGGAGACACATACAACGGTCAACCGTTCTCTATAACAAAGCTTGGCGAGGATGCAACCTCCGCCGATTTTACTGGCACGGTGACGGGAACAATGGGTACATACGCCGTTTATCCTTACAGTGCCAGTCACAAGTTTAGCAGTGCTACGGAACTCACCTACAATCTTCCAGTCTCGTACACCTACGAGAAGGTGGAAAGCTATATCTTCGGCAACTCCACCGCCATCAATATGCCGATGCTCGGTACGATCAGCAGCGATGACGAGAGTAAGAGTGTTTCGTTTAGGTGCCTTGGTGGCTTGGCCGTTATTCGTGTAGCATCAATGCCAGCCACGTCGGGCACGCTTACCATCACTGCCGACCAGCAGCTCTGTGGCAACTTTTCCGTCAGTGATCTTTCCGCTACAACGCCAGAGATAACGACACCTACAACGACTGCTGCAGCTAACAACGCTGTGACGTTTGAGTTTAAGGGTGCAACAAGTGGTGAGGTTGGCGTGTTCTATCTCCCCTTGGCCACAGGCAGCTACACGAACGTGAAGGTGGCGATTGCTTACGGAGACAACAAAACGCTGACCTACGACTACGGTTCACTCACCGTCAAACGCGCAGAGGTGACGGCCATCAATTTTGCACTTGTCGACTATGACAACGCAGCATTAGGTGATGTCTTGCTCAAAAGCGGCGAATTGGTAAGACCCAACAATGGATCTATCACATCCGACCAGCAAACGAATGCCATCGGTATCGTCGCCTACCTCTATGGTACTACAAACGCATGCACCAGCCAGGCTGGTACGCACGGGTTGGTGCTGTCGCTGACAGATGAGATAAAAAACACCACGGGTAACGCATGCAAATGGCGCACTGTTAATTCTCAGTTCGGCACACTACGCACTACGTTAAAAGCAGCCTATGAGGAAGGCGAGAATGGTCTCGTACTGACCACTAACGTAATGAAAGTCAGTGGTTACGCTTCAGCCTTCCCCGTTTTCGGAAAAGTCGCGGACTATCGCTCCGCATATCCAGCTCCAACTGCCTACACCACCGACTGGTATCTGCCGAGCATCGGTGAATGGATTGATATAATAAGTACAGATGGTATTGGCGGAATGGATGTTTCGAGCATGAAGGGAGCAAATAGCTATACAATAGCAAAGGCTTGGGGTACAGGAAATAGCGTCATAGACAATTTCGACGAAAAGTTGAAGGTTGTGGGAACGGGCAACTATAAACCAACAGCGCGCAGTGTCAATTGGGCTTCGACAGAGTATAGCGAGTCACAGGCTTACGATATATTTTTTGATGCAAACAATTCAAAAATGGAGTTGAATGTTATTACAAAAACCAATGCGTATGCCAGTTCTCGTTGCATCCTCGCCTTCTGACAAACTTTCCCACTCCATTATTTATATTTAACGGAAGGGATGTTTTGAGTACGGGATTAATTTCGTAACTTTGCACGCAAATTTTTGTGTGCATGATGATGAAATACAAATATCTGTTTCTCCTGCCGATAGCCCTGTTAGCAGCCACGCAGGTCTCGGCGCAATACAGGATGAGTCGGAGCGCGAAGACGCTGGTCGACACGGCTCAGATCGTTAAGCAGTATGCCGACTCGCTCGCACAGCTTCGGTTGCAGTTAGAGGCGGTGCGCCGAGCGAACGACAGCTTGAGCCACGAGTCCAGCGACGGACGCTACTACCGTCTGTTCGTTCCCACCACGTACTACCATTCGGGAGTGCGCCGCCAGCTGACGCAGGCTGGAGCGCAGGACGACGAGGTGACGGCAGCCGTCGACGAGGCTCTGTTCCGCCTCTATATGAAGCGGCCAGACTTAGTGGGCAACGACGAGACGCGCCTCCGCAAGGCTGGTACGCTGCGCGAGGACGTGAACAAAGAGGTGAAACAGAAGGTGGACTTGACGCAGAAGATGGAACCGCTGCCCGACGAGCCACTGCCGTTGCCCATGGGACTGGTGGTGACGAAGCCCAACTTTTGGAAGTTCTCTGGCGATGGTTACCTGCAGTTCCTGCAGAACTACGTGTCGGGCAACTGGCATAAGGGCGGTGAGAGCAACTACTCCGCCGTGGGAGCTGTCACGCTGGAGCTGAACTACAACGACAAGGATCGCGTCACGTTCAACAATAAGTTGGAGATGAAACTCGGTTTCCAGACCTCACGCTCCGACACGCTGCATAAGTTCAAGACCAACAACGACCAACTCCGTCTGACCAGTAAACTCGGTCTGCAGGCTTCCAAGAAATGGTACTACACGCTGCAACTGTTAGCCTATACGCAGTTTGCCCGAGGACTGAAGTCGAACGATGCGTTTACCTATTCCGACTTCATGTCGCCCTTCGACCTCAACCTTGGTGTCGGTATGGAATATAAGGTGAACGCCTGCAACGGGCGGTTGACGGGCACGCTCAACTTCGCGCCCCTCTCTTTCAACTTCCGTTATGTGGCGCGCAACGCCCTGTTGGAGAATTATGCACTCGGTGACCACCACACCAAGGAGGACTTCGGTTCGCAGTTCGTGGGTGACCTTAAATGGAAGATGACGGATCAAGTGACGTGGAAGACGCGCCTGTATTACTACACATCCTACCACCGAGGACTGATGGAGTGGGAGAATCAGTTTCAGATACAGGTTAGCCGCTACATCTCAGCCAACCTCTTCCTCTATCCGCGCTTCGACGACTCAGCCAGCCGCGACGACAAGCTCGGCTATTTTCAGTTCCAAGAGTACTGTTCGTTGGGACTAAACTACTCATTTTGAGTCCCTAAAGAGGCCGTTTACTCCGTCATGTCGCCCTCGATGTAGAGACGCGTCATCTCGACAGCTCCGTTGGTGCGGATAGTGATGGTTTTCTTGAAATGTCCAGGAAACTTACCCTCGCCATTGTAGGTCACCTTGATGGTGCCTGTTTCACCGGGCTGGATGGGCGTCTTTGTGTATTCGGGCACGGTGCATCCGCAGGAGGCAATGGCCTGGTTGATGACCAGCGGTTTCTCGCCCACGTTGGTGTAGGTGAAGGTGCAGGTCACCTTCGGGTTCTTCTCGGAGAACGTCCCGAAGTTATGGGTGAGTTTCTCGAACTTGATTTCCGCCGGTTTCTGTGCCGAGACGGTGGCCATTCCGCATACGAGCATCAAGGCCAGGAGTATCATCTTTTTCATTGTTTTTCCTGTTTTTGTTCGTAACAACACCGCAAAAGTATAGCTTTTTTTTCACAATCGTGCAAAAATCCCCGTGTTTTTTCGAGACCAACACCTGTGGTGTGAAAGAAAATAGTCCAATAAATGCGATGACATTTCAGAAAATATCACTACCTTTGCACACAAAAACGCGAGATAATGTATAGAACGAAAACTTGCGGTGAGCTTCGTCTCACCGATGCCGGCAGCCAAGTGACACTGGCCGGATGGGTACAACGGACACGCAAGATGGGAGGCATGACCTTTGTCGACCTGCGCGACCGCTACGGAATCACGCAGTTGGTGTTTGACGAGTCGGCAGATGCTGACCTCTGCGAACAGGCCAACCGCATGGGGCGCGAATGGTGCATCCAGGTGACGGGAACCGTCAGCGAACGACAGTCGAAGAACCCAAAGATGCCGACTGGCGACATCGAGATACTGGCCACGCAGCTCAACGTGTTGAGCGAGAGCGTCACACCGCCGTTCACCATTGAAGATAATACCGACGGTGGCGATGACATCCGCATGAAATACCGCTATCTGGACCTGCGCCGCACGGCAGTGAGGAAGAACCTCGAACTGCGTCACCGCATGACGATACTGATTCGTAACTTTTTAGATAATAGGGATTTTATAGAGGTGGAAACGCCTATCCTTATTGGCAGTACCCCCGAGGGAGCACGCGACTTCGTGGTGCCCAGTAGAATGAATCCCGGACAGTTCTATGCCCTGCCACAGAGTCCGCAGACCCTGAAGCAACTGCTGATGGTCAGTGGCTTCGACCGTTACTTCCAGATCGCCAAGTGCTTCCGCGATGAAGACCTGCGCGCTGACCGCCAACCCGAGTTCACCCAGATCGACTGCGAGATGTCGTTTGTGGATCAAGAAGACGTGTTGCAGGTGTTTGAAGACTTAGCGCGCCACCTCTTTAAGGAGATCCGTGGTGTGGAGATTCCCCCGATGCAACGCATGACATGGCACGAGGCCATGCGCCGCTTTGGCTCCGACAAGCCCGACCTGCGCTTCGGTATGGAGTTCGTTGAGATGATGGACGTGCTGAAAGGTACAGGAACCTTCCCCGTGTTCAACGAGGCCGAGTACATCGGTGGCATCGTTGTGCCTGGCTGTGCTGACTACACGCGCAAGCAGTTGGATCAGTTGACCGACTTCGTGAAGCGTCCGCAGGTGGGTGCTAAGGGACTGGTCTACGTGAAATACAACGCCGATGGCACCGTCAAGAGTAGCGTTGATAAGTTCTATACGCCCGAGGTGTGGGCACAGTTGAAAGAAAAGACGGGAGCTAAGGACGGCGACCTCGTCCTCATCCTCAGTGGCGACAATGCCAATAAGACACGCATCCAGCTTTGCACGCTGCGCCTGGAGATGGGCGACCGTCTCGGACTGCGCGACAAAGACCGCTTCGAGTGCCTTTGGATTGTTGACTTCCCCCTCTTCGAGTGGAGCGACGAGGAGCAGCGCCTGATGGCCACCCACCATCCCTTCACGCTGCCCAACCCCGACGACATCCCCTTGCTCGACGAGCATCCCGAGCGTGTGCGTGCCGTGGCCTACGACTTCGTGTGCAATGGCATCGAGGTGGGCGGAGGCTCGCTCCGTATCCACGACGGCAAGCTCCAGGAGAAGATGTTCCGTATCCTCGGCTTCACCCCCGAGAAGGCTATGGCACAGTTTGGTTTCCTCATCAACGCCTTCAAGTACGGTGCACCGCCCCACGCTGGTCTGGCCTTCGGCCTCGACCGCTTCGTGAGCATCATGGCAGGACTCGACTCCATCCGCGACTGCATTGCCTTTCCGAAGAACAACAGTGGGCGCGACGTCATGTTGGACGCACCAGGCGAGTTGGACAGCAAGCAACTGGAAGAACTCCATCTCTCCATTGACGTGTGTCAAGAATAACGCGGTAAAACACAAAAAGTTGCCGTTGCGGATGAACGTGCAGCAGAAAAATGTCTATCTTTGCGCCAAAATTGAAAAGAAAGAATTTCAATAGCGTATTATTTGTAAAAAAACAATGGTAGAAAAGAAGACAACAAAGAAGGCCGCTGCAACCGCAAAAGTTGCCGAGCCGAAGAAGACAGTGGCAAAGAAATCCGCAACCAAGAAGGTTGCTGGAGTTGCAGTAAACGCAGAGAACATCGGTTTCAAGGCCGGTGATGTGTATCAGGCTCTCGCAGCCGCTGGAAAGGCTTTGTCCGTGAAGGAGATTGCCAAGGCCGCTAAGATTAGCGAGGAGGAGACATTCCTCGGACTGGGATGGCTCTTTAAGGAGGGCAAGCTCGTTTCGACAGAAGACAAGATTACATTGGCATAAGCCAAACGAACTTTATAGGAAAAGGCCGGCAACCGCAGATGGTTTGCCGGTCTTTCTGTTTCTATCGCTTGACGAAGAAACGCACCAATAGGAAATTGACGGGTACGCAGACGGCAAACATAGGTAGTGGTGCCCATTCCCGTGGAACGCCGAGCCACAGAAACGCGTTGAGGCAGACACTTTGCAACAACCAGTTGACCACATGACTCAAAGCAAAGCCAGCGGCCTTCGTCCTGTCGGGGCTCACCCGAAAAGTAAAGCGGGTGGTCATGATGAAGTTGCAGGCGAAGCTCACCAAGTAGCCTACCGTGTTGGCCACCGTCGCACTGAGGTAACCCAGCAGTAGCCAATAGATGCCATACTGGATGCCCGTGGCCACCATGCCCACCACACCGAAGCGGACGATCTCTCCGAGATTTCCCATGCGTTTCATGGGCAGTCTATCCTTTCCATTTTCATAGACCTTCTGATATTTTGTTTGCAAAAGTACACATTTATCCTAAAAAAAGATCGACAAGCGCAGGGAAACACGTTTTTTTTTAGTAACTTTGCAGAAATTTGGATGAAAGCGAAATAATGAAACATATAAGAAACTTCTGTATTATAGCACATATTGACCATGGCAAGTCGACATTGGCCGACCGGATGCTTGAATACACCAAGACCATTCAGGTGACGGAAGGACAGATGCTCGACGACATGGATTTGGAGCGAGAGCGCGGCATCACCATCAAGAGCCACGCCATCCAGATGGAATACACCTATGGTGGGGAACCCTATGTGCTAAACCTGATAGACACGCCAGGACACGTCGATTTCTCCTACGAGGTGTCACGCTCCATAGCGGCCTGTGAGGGCGCTTTGTTGGTGGTTGATGCCACGCAGGGCGTGCAGGCACAGACCATCTCCAACCTCTACATGGCCATTGACCATAATCTGGAAATCATCCCCGTCATCAACAAGATTGATATGCCTTCCGCCATGCCCGACGAGGTGGAGGACGAGATTGTGGATCTCATCGGGTGCGATCCCAGTGACATCATCCGAGCCAGTGGCAAGACGGGGGAGGGTGTCCAGCAGATTCTCGATGCCGTAGTGGAGCGCATCCCTCATCCCAAGGGCGATGCCGATGCACCGCTGCAGGCATTGATCTTCGACTCGGTGTTCAACTCCTTCCGGGGCATCATCGCCTACTTCAAGATAGAGAACGGTGTCATCCACCGTGGTGACAGGGTGAAGTTCTTCAACACAGGTATGGAGTATGAGGCCGACGAGGTCGGTGTGCTCAAGATGGACATGATACCGCGCGCAGAACTGCGTACGGGCGATGTGGGCTACATCATCAGTGGTATCAAGGACTCGAAGGAGGTCAAGGTGGGTGACACCATCACCCACGTGGCGCGCCCGTGCGACAAGGCCATCGATGGTTTCCAGGAGGTGAAGCCCATGGTGTTCGCCGGTGTCTATCCCATCGACCCCACGGACTACGAGAACCTGCGCGCATCGCTTGAGAAACTACAACTCAACGATGCATCGCTCACCTTTATGCCTGAGACCTCGGTTGCCCTTGGTTTCGGTTTCCGGTGCGGTTTCCTCGGACTGCTCCACATGGAGATTGTGCAGGAGCGGCTCGACCGCGAGTTCAATATGGATGTCATCACCACCGTGCCCAACGTGACCTATATGTGCTACGACAAACAGGGTGGGGTGAAGGAGGTGCACAACCCCTCGGGACTGCCCGAACCCACCCTCATCGACCATATCGAGGAACCCTATATACGGGCTTCCATCATCACGGCAGCAGACTACATCGGACCCATCATGACCCTCTGTCTCGACAAGCGTGGGGAACTGATCGACCAGCAGTATGTCAGTGGCAACCGTGTCGAACTGCATTTTATGTTGCCGCTGGGTGAGATCGTCATCGACTTCTACGATAAGTTGAAGTCCATCTCCAAAGGCTATGCCTCGTTTGACTATCACGTGGACTGCTTCCGTCCCTCCAAATTAGCCAAGCTCGACATCCTGCTCAACGGTGAACCCGTCGACGCACTCTCCACGCTGACCCATCAGGACAACGCGGTGACCTTCGGGCGGCGCATGTGCGAGAAGCTCAAGGAACTCATCCCGCGCCAGCAGTTTGACATCGCCATCCAAGCCGCCATCGGTGCCAAGATCGTGGCGCGCGAGACCATCAAATGCGTGCGCAAGGACGTGACGGCAAAATGCTATGGCGGTGACGTGAGCCGAAAACGTAAGTTGCTGGAGAAACAGAAAAAAGGAAAGAAACGCATGAAGCAAATCGGTAATGTGGAGGTGCCGCAGAAAGCCTTCCTCGCCGTGCTGAAGCTGGACTGAGAAATGGAACGAATGACTTCACAAATAAACCAAAGACTATGACTAACATTGGACTAACGCCGCGCGACGTGGCCCGCGAACTGGCCCGAAGGTACAGCACGATGACCCACGATGAACTTGATGTGCTGGAGAGCATCCTGGTGCCCATGAAGTTCCAAAAAGGTGAACTCATCCTGCGCGAGGGAGAAATCTGCAAGAACATCTTCTGGATTGTCAAGGGACTGGTTCGCCAGTTCTACTACAAGAACGACAAGGAACTGACCGAATACATGGCCACGGAGAACAATGTCTGCATGGCCATCGAGAGCCTATTCCGTGAGGAGCCTTCGAGACAGCAGATAGTGGCCCTTGAACCGACCATCATTTATGCACTGCCTAAGGCTTCACTCGAACACGAAGCCATCAAGAACGTCAATATCCAGATGCTCTACCGTAAGATTTTGGAGGAGTCGCTCATCATCGCGCAGAAGCACGCCGACCTGTTGCGCTTCGAGACCGCACAAGATCGCTACGCCAAACTGGTGAAGCAGAGTCCGCAACTGGTGCTCCGCGCCCCATTGGTCTATATCGCCAGCTACCTGCAGATGACGCCCGAGACGTTGAGCCGTGTCCGCACGTCGGCACTGCTGTGAGCTGCCAGAGCACTGCCCTCGTCATCATCCAATCCATGTAAGCAACCAGAAATAGCATGATTGTCTGTATCGCAGAGAAACCCAGTGTGGCTCGTGACATTGCCCGGATTATCGGGGCTACCGAAAGCCACGAGGGATATATGGAGGGCAACGGATATCAGGTGACCTGGACCTACGGCCACCTCTGTACGCTGAAAGAGCCGAACGACTACACACCGATGTGGAAGTCGTGGAACCTCTCCTCGCTACCCATGATACCGCAGCGGTTTGGCATCAAGTTGATTGAGCAGGACAGCATCAAACGGCAGTTTGCCGTCATCGAGCGGCTGATGAAGAAAGCCGAGCGCATCGTCAACTGCGGTGACGCTGGACAAGAGGGTGAACTCATCCAGCGGTGGGTCATGCAGAAGGCTGGGGCGACCTGTCCCGTCAGTCGACTGTGGATCTCGTCGATGACCGACGAAGCCATCAGTGAGGGCTTTGCCAACCTGAAAGACCAAAGCGACTACCAACCGCTCTATATGGCAGGACTGTCACGTGCCATTGGCGACTGGCTGTTAGGCATGAACGCCACGCGCCTCTATACCTTGAAATACGGACAGAACAGACAGGTGCTCTCCGTCGGGCGCGTGCAGACACCGACCCTTGCCATGATTGTCAACCGACAGAAGGAAATCGAGAACTTCAAGCCCGAGCCTTACTGGGTGCTGGCCACCGTCTATCGCGACACGACCTTCACGGCCACCAAAGGGAAATTCACCAATGAGGAGGAGGGACGACAGGCCTTTTCCACTATTGAGGGCAAACCCTTCACCGTGACGGGTGTGCAGAAGAAAAACGGTGCTGAACAGCCACCACAGCTCTACGACCTCACCTCGCTGCAAGTGGACTGCAACCGCAAGTTCGGTTTCTCGGCCGAGATGACACTCAACCTCATACAAGCACTCTACGAGCGCAAATTCACTACCTATCCGCGCGTCGACACTACCTATCTTCCAGACGATGTCTATCCGAAATGTCCGGCTACGCTCAACGGCCTTTTCCAAACACGCTTCGCTGGGGTAGCTCCTTATGCAGACATCATCAAAACCATCGGTGGAAAGGCACTGAGGAAATCGAAACGGGTGTTTGACACCTCCAAAGTGACCGACCACCATGCCATCATCCCTACTGGGGTGGTGCCACAGCATCTCTCTGATGCGGAACGCAAAGTGTTTGACCTTGTTGCAAGGCGGTTTATCGGGGCGTTCCTGCCCGACTGTAAATTCTCGACAACCACGGTGACAGGACGGGTAGACGACATTGACTTCAAGGTCACGGGAAAGGAAATCCTCGACCCGGGATGGCGTGTGGTTAGGGACAATAAAAAGGAAGTGACGGAGGAAGACGACAAGAAAAACGACGACGAGGAGCGCACATTGCCCACTTTCGTCAAAGGAGAATCGGGCGAGCATCAGCCGACGCTGACCGAGAAATGGACTACACCGCCCAACTGGTATAATGAAGCCTCGCTGCTCAGAGCCATGGAGACAGCTGGAAAATTTGTGGATGACGAGACCCTGCGCGCGGCTATGAAAGAGAACGGCATCGGACGTCCTTCCAGCCGTGCTGGTATCATTGAAACGCTGTTCAAACGGCATTATATCAAGCGCGACAGGAAACGACTGATTGCCACGCCGACAGGCATCGAACTGATAGACCTCATCCGAGAGGAACTCCTGAAGAGTCCCGAACTGACAGGCATCTGGGAAAAGAAACTGCGCGACATCGAACACCAGAAATACGATGCAACACTGTTCATTGACGAATTGAAACAGCAGGTGACGGACATCGTCAACGAGGTGATGCACGATACCAGTAACCGCCGTGTGACGGTACTGTCTGATGCGGAACTGAAGAAAGTGAAGTCGCCCAAGGCCGAGACTGCACCGAAAGCCAAACCCACCAAGGCTAAAAAAGAACCGACCACCCTTTCCCCCGACGACAGCATCATCGGTCAACCGTGTCCGCTTTGCGGAAAGGGACACATCGTCAAGGGTAAGACCGCTTACGGCTGTTCTGACTATCAGCACTGCCAGTGGCGGTTGCCGTTCAAATCGTAATGGAAAATGAAGAGCCTCTCGCGTTTCTTTTTGATGCTGACAGGTAGCCTACTGCTGCTTTCCTGCGGAGCAGACTTGGCGGTCAAACAGGGCGACAGATTGCTTGCTGCTGGTGACTATTCGGATGCGGCAAAACAGTATCGTAAGGCCTATACGCGAACCTCTCCGAAGGAGCGCACCAAACGGGGACAGATCGCCCTGCGTCAGGCCGAGTGCTACCGGCGCATCAACTACACCGCACGTGCCATCACCGCCTATCGCAATGCCTTGCGCTACAAGCAGGGAGACTCTACCACGCGTTTAGCCTTGGGACAACAGTTGCTCAAGGCGGGGCAGTATAAGGAGGCGGAAAAGGTGTTGGCGGAAGTTGTCGACTCTTGTCCGTTGAACGTCTTAGCACGGACGGCACTATCTTCAGCGCGCAAGGCACCGGGATGGAAAAAGGCGGGGTCACGCTACCGCGTCAAACGCGAAGACGTGTTCAACTCCCGTCGTGCCGACTATGCACCAGTACTGGTAGGAACAGACCACGACCGTCTCTACCTCACTTCCACGCGCAGCGAGGCTACGGGCGATGAGCTTAGCGGCATCACGGGTACGAAGAATGCAGATATCTTTATGGCGCAGAAAGACGAACAGGGACGCTGGCAACGACCACAGGTCATTGACAGTGAACTCAACTCCAGCGCGGACGAGGGAGCCTGTTGCTTCTCGCCCGACGGCCGCACCATGTACCTCACCGTATGTCAGAGCGACGAACGCGGTCCGCATCTGGCCGCCATTGCCGTATCGCTCCGCTCCGATGCCACTTGGAGCAAGCCGCAAACACTATCCCTGACCCGTGACACCCTGTCGCTCTATGCCCATCCAGCTGTCAGCCCTGACGGTCAGTGGCTGTACTTCGTCAGTGATATGCCTGGCGGAATGGGCGGCAAGGACCTGTGGCGCGTGCGGTTGACAAAGTCTGGTTTTGGGGGTGTGGAGAACTTAGGGCCGCCCATCAATACGCCTGGCGACGAGTTGTTCCCCACTTTCCGCCCCAACGGAGACCTTTATTTCTCCAGCGACGGCCACGAAGGCATGGGTGGACTCGACATCTATATCGCCCGTCAGCAGCCGTCGGGCTGGGTTGTTGAGCATCCGGGCTATCCCCTCAACGCTCCGGGCGACGACTTCGGAATGACTTTTGAGGGAGATCGCAACAAGGGCTTCTTTTCCTCCAACCGTGGCGATGCACATGGTTGGGATCATATCTATAGCTTCGAGAACCCCGACATCATGTACACGGTGAAGGGCTGGGTCTACGAGCGCGACGGCTATGAACTGCCGAAGGCCGTGGTGCATCTGGTGGGAAACGACGGCACGAATCTCCAACTCAGCGTCATGAACAACGGAGCGTTCACGCAACAGATTCGTCCAGGTGTGGATTATGTGTTGATGGCCTCCTGTCCTGGCTATCTCAATCTCCAGACGGAACTTCGGGTGGAAGAGGCGGAAACGTCGCAGGAATATGTCCTGCAGTTTCCGTTGGCCAGCATCACGGCTCCCGTGTTGATAGACAATATCCATTATGATTTCAACAGTGCCGCCTTGCGCCCAGAATCCACACAGTCGCTCGACTCATTGGTGGCACTGCTCCGCACCAATCCCCATGTGGCCATCGAACTGTTAGCCCACTGCGACTACAAGGGCAACAGCGATTACAACAAACGGCTGTCGCAACGACGTGCCGAAGCGGTGGTGCGCTATCTGACAGCGCAGGGTATCAGCAGCGACCGATTGACAGCGGTTGGTTGTGGTAAGGAGCAACCGAAAACCGTGACGC
>CAVAIX010000051.1:0-13098 GCA_963588695.1 Bacteroidaceae bacterium
ACTCCAGCCATCGCGAAAAAAAGCCAGCAGCGTGTGCCGAAATGGTATTCACATTTGATGACAACGGGATGGAAGATGCCGATGACCAAAAAGGTGGCAACGGCAATGATGAGTCCTGTAAAATTCATGCTTGAAAGGGTGTATGTTAAAAAGTCTATGTGTATTGACGTTTTGGTTATCCACCGTAGTCGGTCACGAACTGGTCTTCCGAGATGATGGGGATGTTCAGTTGCTGCGCTTTTTTATTTTTTCCCGAGGTGGAGTGGATGTCGTTGTTGATGAGGAAACTGGTGCTTCCGCTGACTGCTGATGCCACATGACCGCCTTGACTCTCGATGTATGCCTTGAGCGCATTGCGGTTCTGAAAATGATGCACGTCGCCAGTAACGACGAAGGTAAGTCCCTGACAGCGGTTTCCTAATGGCTCGACTACCGCTTGGCTCACTACGATTTGCTCCATCAACCTTTGATAGTGCATCCTGTTTTCGTCATTGCGAAACCAGCGTACAAAGGAGGCAGACTTTTCTGGTCCGATACCAGATACATGGGCAAACACCTCTTCGGGTTCGCGCGGAGCTGCAAAGAGATCACCGCCTCCATTTGTAGCCTCGCTGACGAGAGCATCCAACGAATAGGCTGCTAACAGCCGTTTGCACACGTCTGTGCCACAGAGCGGAATGGATAGCGCATAGAGCAACCGATGAGCCTCGGTATTCTTTGCTCGCTCAATGTTCTGACGAATTTTTGCAGCAGAACGCTGGCCGAAGCCTTCCATCTGCGCCATTTCTCTGACGTGGCTGCCGAGCGTAAAGATGTCAGCAAACTCACGAATCCATCCGTGATTGATGAATTTAGCGAGGGTCTGCTCCGAAATGCCGTCAATGTTCATGCCCTCTTTAGACACGAAGCGAGCGAAGATGCGAAGTTGACGGGCAGGGCAGCGACTATTGGTGCAGTGTAGCGTGCGCGTGCCGCTGTTTTCGCTGACGCGCACCTCGGTAGCTGCGTGGCAGACAGGACACTTTGTTGGAACTTGAAGTTGTCCGACAGCCTGGGTGACGCCGATGACCTTCGGAATAATCTTGTTGGCCTTGATGACCCGGATGCGTGTGCCTTCGCCGCCGATGCCCAGGCGTTCACATTCGCTGATATTACAGAGCGATGCCCGTTGCACGGTGGTTCCCTCAAGACTGACAGGACGAAAGACGGCCACAGGCGAGATGGTATTGGCAGCACACGACCATTCCACCTTCAATAGTTCCGTTTCAGCGGCCTCATCCTGCCATTTGAAGGCCAGTCCAGCACGCGTGGCATGATGACCCGTGACAGAGCCAGTTTGGGCGTAACGCACATCGTCGTAGCACACCACAAGACCATCAACAGGGAAGGGACAGGTGCGGTCGGTGACGCGGAGGGTGAAGGAATCTATGACCTTCTGTATATTGTCGTAATCCGAGTGGTTGACCGCCATCCGCTCTACAGTGTGGAATCCCTGACGGTCGAGCCAGTCCATACGTTTTCCCCACGACGAAATATCATTGTCGGTGTACACCAGCGTAAAAGGAATCCACTGCACGTGGCGACGACGCACTTCGTCGGTATCTTTCAGCGTCAGCGTACCCGAAGCCAAATTACGAGGATTGGCAAATCCTTCACCGCGTTCCATCTCAAACTGCTCGAAGTCAGCATAGCTGATAACCGCTTCGCCACGGATGACGGTATGTCCCCGTTCTTCGATTTCTTGCGGAATGCCACCGATAGCCTGTGCCAGATGCGTGATGTTGGTACCGATATGGCCGTTGCCGCGTGTCACGACCTTGGTGAGTTGTCCACCATCGTAAGTGACCACGAGGGTCAGTCCGTCAAGTTTCCATGAAATCCAGACAGGACGTCCTTCCGCCCATTGCACAAGGTCTTCTGTTCGTTTTGTTTTGGCCAGTGAAAGAGCGGCAAACTCGTGTGTCTCCTTCTTTCCCGCCACATCGTCTTGCGACACGTTTTGCGTGGGTGAGTCAGGCAACACCGTGCCAGTCTGCTGTTCCAGTTGGCGCAACTCATCGAAACGTGCGTCCCATTCAAAGTCTGTCATCCGCTCACCTTGGCCATTGTAATAGGTCTCTGAGGCCAAGTTCAGTTCCGCTACCAACGCCTCCATGCGCTGGAGTTGCTGCTGTATGTCAGTGTTTCCGTTGTTTGTCATTGTGGTCGGGCATCAAGGTTTTGCCTGCAAAATTAAACAAAAAAAACGAGAACTGCGGAAAACTCCAGAAATTCCTGCAATAATGTTTGGCTGTTTGCTGCAAAATGCGTAATTTCGCACTCGATTTAAACCAAACATATATTGTAGATATGATTAACATTACCTTTCCGGACGGTTCTGTTCGCTCGTATGAGCAGGGCGTTACCGGACTCCAAATTGCCGAGAGCATTTCGCCAGCTCTGGCACGCAGCGTATTGGCTTGCGGTGTGAATGGCGAGACCGTAGAACTCAACCGTCCCATCACCAGCGATGCGCAGATTGAGCTTTACAAGTGGGATGACGAACAAGGCAAGCACACCTTTTGGCACACATCTGCCCATCTGTTGGCAGAAGCGCTGCAGGAGCTGTACCCTGGCATCCAGTTCGGATTCGGACCTGCCGTGGAGAACGGCTTCTTCTATGATGTACTGCTGAAAGACGGCGAGAGCATCAAAGAGAGCGACTTCCCCAAGATTGAAGCGAAGATGAAGGAGTTAGCTTCGAAGAAAGAGCCAGTGATTCGCAAAGAGGTGGCCAAGGCCGATGCCCTCAAGGAATTTGCCGCTGCAGGCCAGACCTACAAGTGCGAGCACATTGAGCAAGACCTCGAAGACGGCACCATTACCACTTATACACAAGGCAACTTCACCGACCTCTGCCGTGGTCCGCACTTGATGGACACGGGAGAGATCAAGGCCGTTAAACTGACCAGCGTGGCTGGAGCTTTCTGGCGCGGTGATGCCACACGCGAGCAGATGCAACGCCTTTACGGCATCTCGTTCCCCAAGAAGAAGATGCTGGATGAGTATCTCGTTATGTTAGAGGAGGCCAAGAAGCGCGACCACCGCAAGATTGGCAAGGAAATGGAACTCTTCATGTTCTCGGAGAAGGTGGGTAAGGGCTTGCCTATCTGGTTGCCGAAAGGAACAGAACTCCGTCTGCGCCTACAGGATCACTTGCGGAAGGTTCAGAAACGCTTTGGTTATCAAGAGGTAATCACACCGCATATCGGTTCAAAGAATCTCTACGTCACCTCTGGACATTATGCTCACTACGGCAAGGATTCCTTCCAGCCCATCCATACACCCGAGGAGGACGAGGAATACATGCTGAAGCCTATGAACTGCCCGCACCACTGCGAAATCTTTGCGTGGAAGCCCCGTTCTTACCGTGACCTGCCGCTGCGCATTGCTGAATTCGGCACAGTATATCGCTATGAGCAGAGCGGCGAGCTCCACGGCCTGACCCGTGTGCGCTCCTTCACGCAAGACGATGCCCACATCTTCTGCCGTCCTGACCAGGTCAAGCAGGAGTTCCTCAACGTGATGGACATTATCGGTATCGTGCTCAAAGCTTTCGGTTTCAATTTCGAGGCGCAGATCTCACTCCGCGACCCTAACGACAATGAGAAGTATGTAGGAACGGACGAAGACTGGGCACTGGCCGAGAAAGCCATCGTCGAAGCCTGCGAAGAGAAGGGTCTCCATGCCAAGGTAGAATATGGCGAGGCCGCCTTCTACGGTCCGAAGCTTGACTTCATGATTAAGGATGCCATTGGCCGCCGTTGGCAGTTGGGCACCATTCAGGTGGACTACAACCTGCCTAAGCGCTTCCAACTGGAATACACCGACGAGGATAACCAGAAGAAGACGCCCGTCATGATTCACCGCGCACCATTCGGCTCACTGGAACGCTTCACCGCCGTGCTCATCGAACACACCAGCGGCCATTTCCCCCTGTGGCTTACTCCCGACCAGGTGGCTATTCTGCCCCTGTCTGAGAAATACAACGACTACGCCAAGGAGGTGGCAAAGCAGTTGCAGGAGGGCGGTGTGCGTCCCACCATTGACCTGCGCAACGAGAAACTCGGCCGTAAGATTCGCGACAATGAGTTGAAGCGTATTCCCTATATGGTCGTAGTGGGTGAGAAGGAACAGGCCGACCACACTCTTGCCGTACGTCCGCAGGGCGGTGGTGAGCAGAAGGTAATGGCTGTAAGCGAGTTTATCGCCCACATCAATGCAGAAGTGGCGGAGATGACCAAGGAGTTTTAAGAACTTTCTTAAACAAATCAAAGTCAAGGGGCACACTCATCAGAGTGTGCCCTTTGTGCTTGGAAGCTGGTAATGGTAGATGTCGCGGCGCACAGCCATACGCAGTGCCCGTGCTAACGCCTTAAAAATGCCCTCAATCTTATGGTGTTCGTTCTGCCCTTCGGCATGGATGTTGAGGTTCATGGCAGCCGCATCGCTTAGACTCTTGAAGAAATGCAGGAACATCTCCGTGGGCATTTCGCCGATGCGCTCGCGCTGAAACACTGCGTCCCAAACCAGCCATGGGCGGCCTCCGAAGTCCAGACACACCGAACACTGGCAGTCGTCCATGGGCAGTGCATAGCCGTAGCGTTCAATGCCACGTTTCGATCCCAAGGCCTCGCGCAGACAAGTGCCCAGTGCCAATGCCGTGTCTTCGATGGTGTGGTGTTCGTCGACGTGAAGGTCGCCTTTGGTGTGAATGGTGAGATCCATCATACCGTGGCGACCAATCTGCTCCAGCATATGGTCGAAGAATCCCAATCCTGTACTGATGTCACATTGCCCCGTCCCGTCCACATTGAGGCGCACGTAGATGTCTGTTTCCTTGGTGGTACGGCGCACTTCTGCTGTGCGGTCTCCAGCAAAGATGCGTTCCACAGCCTCACTCCAACGCCCTATCTGTACGAAACCGCAACCAATGTTTGCCGCAAACCGACGGTCTGTGTCGCGGTCACCAATCACATAGCTGTGAGCCAGATCATAGTCGGGGTTGTTCATGTATTTCTCCACCAGTCCCGTGTTAGGCTTGCGCGTGGAAGCGTTGTCCGTCGGAAAGTGGCGGTCGATGAGGATATCGTCAAATGTCACGCCTTCCCCTTCCAGCGTTTGGAGTATGAAATTTTGTACTGGCCAAAACGTCTCCTCGGGAAACGCCGACGTACCCAGTCCGTCTTGATTGCTTACCATGACAAATTCAAAGTCGGTGTGTTGCCGAAGAAAGGCAAGACCGCCGATAACTCCCTCGACAAACTGCAGTTTCTCAAAAGCGTCAATCTGTTCGTCTTCGGGTTCTTTGATGATGGTTCCGTCGCGGTCGATGAAGAGAATCCTTTTCATATCTGTGTGTTGTGTTTGTTCATAAATGGTTTAAAGGGAAGGGGATGCAGTCTCCTGCTGCTGTTCCTGTTCCCGTGCGAGTATGGTACCGCAGGCGAAGTGGGCATGGAGCAACACAGGTAAGACGGCATAGAACTGGAAAAAGCCGCAGAGCATGAAGGTCACCACGGTGAGGGCAGGCATGAAGGAGGGCATTCCTAATGGGTCGCCCAAGAGTAGTCCACTTTGCGCTGACAGGTTGGCCATCAGCAGTATCTTGGCGGGCAGACAGATGATGAGGTCTACGGCCACGGCCAACAGAATATCCACCACGTCTATGGCGAAAAGGCCACCTAAGAAACGGCAACCGCCCTTGTAATCTGCGCCCAAGGCCTTCCTGAACGAGCAGTTGTCGCTCAAGATATAGTCCATCGCAGCAGGAATGACGGGCATTCCAGCCACTAAGATTAACAGCACAAGGACAACCACAGCGATGCACACCGTGGTAGAGTGGGTGGCAAACGAAGCGAGAGCAAACGCAGCATAGACCATCGTTCCAACGACTAAGAGAGCAGCTGGAAACGCTGTCAGCAGCAGCGTGAAGAAGCCACCCTTGATCGTGCGCCACACTAACCGAAGGCCTGGTTTCCACCAACTGACAGGGCGCTGCACGACATTGCTGTAACGATGTTCTTTCAGCCGCACCATGACGCATCCTACGGCGACGGCCAACAGCAACAGGCAGACGCCCATCAGTGCCAACAGCAGCAGACCGGTGAGCAGACAGCTCTTCTGCGAAGCTAATAGTGCCACGCCGTCGGTTTCCCGTTGCACTGCGCCAGCCAGCTGTGCCACAACCTTTGGCATCTGTACAGCGGCCACCATCCCTGCGATGCCCACCATCAACGAATAGACTGTCGCCGCCATCCATGACGACTTGAAAAAGGAGCGGAAATGGGCGGTATAGAAACGAAAGCCAGTAGACACTACCGCGCGGTAACTGCGCGGTTTCATCAGTTCATCGTTTTGTGTTTTGCTGTTCATTTGTAGTCAGATATTTCAAAATCGAAGCCAAAGGTAGTCAATTATAATTAAAAAAAGGACAACAGCTGCAAGGAATTAAGAGATTTTTTCTAACTTTGCATGAAATTTAAGAAACTATACACATGTTGGAAACCATACAATGGGGTTTTATCGGTTGCGGCGAGGTGACGGAGAAGAAGAGCGGCCCCGCCTTTTCTGAAGTGGAGGGTTCGACAGTGGTTGCTGTGATGAGCCGCACGGAAAAGCGTGCACGGAGCTACGCCATACGCCATGGTGTGGCGCGATGGTACACCGACGCACAGGAACTCATCGACGACCCAGACGTGAATGCCGTCTATGTAGCCACGCCGCCATCCAGCCACGCCACCTATGCCATTATGGCCATGCGCGCAGGGAAGGCCGTCTATGTGGAGAAGCCGTTGGCTGCGTCCTACGACGACTGTGCCCGCATCAACAGAGTCAGCGAAGAGACTGGCGTGCCTTGCTTTGTGGCCTACTATCGCCGCTATCTGCCGTATTTTCTCAAGGTGAAGGAGATTGTGGACAGTGGGCGCATTGGTAAGCTGGTCAATGTGCAGGTGCGTTTTGCCGTCCCACCGCGTGCCCTCGACTACGACCGCCCCGACAAGATGCCATGGCGGTTGCAACCAGAGGTGGCAGGTGGCGGTTATTTCTACGACTTAGCTCCCCACCAGTTAGACCTCTTGCAATACCTGTTCGGCACGATTGTCGAGGCGCGCGGCATCAAGGCCAACCGTGGCGGATACTATAAGGCCGAGGATTCTGTCAGTGCCTGTTTCGAGTTTGAAAACGGAGTGCCTGGCAGCGGCTCCTGGTGTTTCGTAGCTCACGAATCTGCACAAGAAGACCGCATTGACCTCATCGGCGACCAAGGCTCGGTGAGTTTCTCGGTGTTTGACTATCAGCCCATCCGTCTCCATTCGGGCGAGGGCGAGGAGAACATCACCGTGCCGAATCCGCCTTACGTGCAATATCCCATCATCAAGAACGTGATAGAACATCTGAGAGGCATCGGCTTTTGCGAGTGTACCAGTGTATCGGCCACGCCCGTCAATTGGGTACTTGACCGCATTCTCGGGAAATTCTAACTGGGGAAATATAACTTTCTAACTGGGAAAATAAAATTCTCTAACTGGAAAAATAAAGAAAGCGATGGCGGGTGTGACGAGATTTCTGTTGCTGGTGCTGCTGACAACGAGCAGCGGTGTGGAAATCCATGCCGCAGAAACCGTTCCTGCCGTGCCAGAAACCGCCACCGAGTTGGTAGACACCACGCTGTCGGCTGCGGAAACGGAAGCACAACCCAAGCGCAAAATGAACTGGCTGCGCCGCACCATTCGGGGTTTCAGCTATATCGACACCAACTACGTCGAACCACAGCACTACAACTGGTCAGTCATGTTGCAAGCCACACAGAGCTACGACATCTATCAACTGCGCACGCTGGAAGGAAAGACGCAGAAACTGACCTTCTCGCCCAATCCATCAGTGAGGATCGGCCCGTATTTCGGTTGGCGCTGGGTCTTCCTTGGCTATACCTTCGACTTGAAGCATTTAGGTCTCGGGGGCGACAACGCCAAGCAAGGATGGGATTTCAGCATCTATGCCGCACAAATCGGACTGGATATGTTCTATCGTCGGACGGGCAGCGACTATAAGATCAGTCGGGTGGAGCTTTCCGACAAGAGTTCGCAACAACTGCTGAAGGGGCATTCCTTCGACGGACTGAAGGTGGGGACGACGGGCTTCAACCTCTACTACATCTTCAATCATCAGCGCTTCTCCTATCCAGCGGCCTTCGCCCAAAGCACGTGCCAGAAAATCAGTTGCGGCTCGTGGATGGCTGGCATAGGCTATTCAAACAACAACCTCTCGTTCGACTACGAGCGGCTACAGGACATCATCGACCAAAACGAAGGCATGCAGGGCGAACGGTTGGACAGTGCCCTGATGTTTAATAAGGTGAAGTACTACAACTACAACGTGTCCGTGGGCTACGCCTACAACTGGGTGTTTGCGCCACGCTTACTCTTCTGCGCCAGTATGTCGCTGGCACTGGCCTACAAGAAGTCGAAGGGTGAAATGAAAGAAGGGTCTGCACGCGGCTTCGACATCAACAACGTCAATGTCGATGGAATGGGACGCTTCGGTCTCGTGTACAACAACACGCGGTTCTATGCCGGAATGAACGCCATCATCTACTGGAACAACTATCGAAAGTCGCGCTTTGCCGCCAGCAATGTGTACGGGACAACCAATATCTACGTAGGCTATAACTTCGGAAAACGCAGCAAGTACAAAAACAAAAGATGACGATGAGAAAGGAATTCCTGATGCTCCTTGTGGGAGTGACTATGGCTGTACAAACGCAGGCACAGCAGTGCGTCCAGCAACAGGCGGACAGCATAGCCGTCGTCGCCCTGTTACAACAGGCCACCGTCCAGCAGCGCGCCAGCCTGCCGTTGTTCTTTGCCCGCAAACTGACTGGAAAACCTTACGTGGCACACACCCTTGAAGGACTGCCTACGGAGCAACTCGTAGTCAATCTGCGCCAGTTCGACTGCACCACACTGGTGGAGAATGTGGCGGCGCTGACCCTCTGTGCCCGAAAGGGACAAACCTCCTTTGCCGCTTTCTACACGATGCTTCAAGCACTCCGCTACCGCAACGGTCAGATCGACGGATACGCCTCCCGGCTGCATTACTTCACCGACTGGATCATTTCCAACGAGGCCGCAGGGCGTGTGGAGGAGATACAGCGCGACAAAGCACCCTTCACTGCCGTACAGCACATCCGCGTGGACTATATGAGCCAGCATCCGCAACTGTATAAGGTGCTGCAAGACCACCCAGAGGATATCGGCGCGATTGCCGTACAGGAACAGCAACTCACTGGTCGCTCCTTCCGCTACATACCATCGGGACAGACCTCCAACACGGAAGCACTGCGGAAGATAGTGAACGACGGAGACATCATTGCCTTCGTCACCAAGAAGAAGGGACTCGACATCACCCACACAGGACTGGCCATATGGCAGGCCGACGGTCTCCATCTGATACACGCCTCGTCCGTGCGCAAGAAGGTGGTGCTCGAACCTGTGACGCTCTCGCAGTACCTAAAGAAACACCCTTCGTTCCTCGGCATCCGCATCATAAGAATCAAATAAAAAACCAATAAAAACAGAAAAGAGATGGAATTACCCGATTTTATGAGTTACGCCAACAAGTTCTCGCAGTCAGACTTTGCTGAAAAGATTTCGCGCATCGCCAAACGCGCTGGTGCTAAGCTTATCTATGCCGCCCTAATCCTCTACTACACGCTGCAAAGCGACAAGGTGAGCACGGCCGACAAGGCACTCATCGTGGGTGCACTGGGCTATATGATCAGTCCACTGGATGTAATCCCCGACGCCATTCCCATCGTGGGACTGACCGACGACCTCGCCGTGCTGCTCTACGTGCTGAAGAAGGTGTGGGGCAATGTGGCTCCCGAGATACAGGAGAAGGCCAAACAGCGCTTGAGCAAGTGGTTTGACGAGGACGAGATTATGGAAGCCAACGACCTCTTTGGCAAATCGGAATGACCAACGAATACGATGTAAGGGTACTGCCGCACGTGGCAGCCCGTGAGGAAGCCCTTGTCGCTTTCCTTGCTGACCAGTACGGCTTTGACCGCCGTACCGTGACCGCTGTGCGCATCTTGCGGCGCAGCATTGATGCACGCCAACGTCAAGTGGTGGTGAACCTCAAAGTGCGACTCTATATCAACGAACAGCCCACTGACGAAGCCTACACGCCAGTGGTCTACGGCGATGTGTCAGCAAAGCCTGCCGTCATCGTCGTGGGAGAAGGCCCTGGCGGTCTTTTTGCTGCCCTGCGCCTGATAGAGCTTGGACTGCGCCCCATCGTGCTGGAACGCGGCAAAGACGTACATGAACGCAAACGAGACCTCTCGCTCATCACCAAGACACAACGGGTGGACAGCGAGAGCAACTACTGTTTCGGTGAGGGTGGGGCAGGTGCCTATTCCGACGGAAAGCTCTACACACGCAGCAAGAAACGAGGGAACACTGCAAAAATCCTAAACGTGTTCTGCCAGCACGGTGCTTCGACGGCCATCCTTGCCGATGCCCATTCGCACATCGGCACCGACAAACTGCCGAGGGTCATCGAGAACATGCGCAACACCATCCTGCAGCATGGCGGCGAGGTGCATTTCCAGACTAAGATGACGCAACTGGTGTTGCAGGGCGATACCGTGGTGGGCGTGGAGGCCGTGCGATTGCCTTCTGGACAACAACAGACGTTCCGCGGCCCCGTGATACTGGCCACAGGACATTCTGCTCGCGACGTGTACCGCTATCTGTCAGAGGCACATATTGAAATAGAGGCCAAAGGCATTGCGGTGGGTGTCCGCTTGGAACATCCTTCGATGCTGATAGACCAGATACAGTATCATTCCAAGCAAGGGCGCGGACGCTATCTGCCTGCCGCCGAATATTCCTTTGTTACCCAAGTGGACGGACGTGGAGTCTACTCCTTCTGTATGTGTCCTGGCGGTTTCATCATTCCTGCCGCCACCGACAGCCAGCAGATTGTAGTCAACGGCATGTCGCCAAGCAATCGTGGCGGACAATGGAGCAACAGCGGCATGGTGGTGGAGGTAAGGGCAGAAGACGTGGCAGGCGACGACCCGCTGCGCATGATGCACTTCCAGCAACAGATGGAGTACGACTGCTGGTTGCAGGGCAACCGGCGACAGACGGCTCCTGCACAGCGCATGACCGATTTCGTCAATGGAAAACTCAGTGCCGACTTGCCGCGCTCGTCGTACGCCCCAGGTGTGATTGCCTCACCACTGCATTTCTGGATGCCGCAGTCTGTGAGCAATCGGTTGAAAGCAGGATTTCTGCAGTTCGGACGCTCGTCGCACGGTTTCCTGACCAATGAGGCTCTGATGATAGGTGTTGAGACACGAACCTCATCGCCTGTGCGCATCGTGCGCGACAGCGAGACCCTGATGCACGTCCGAATACAGGGACTATTCCCCTGCGGCGAGGGAGCTGGCTACGCTGGAGGCATTGTCTCGGCAGGTGTCGACGGGGAGCGTTGCGCCGAAATGTGTGCCAAATATTTGGGTGTTTGCTGAATTTTTAGTAATTTTGCGCGGAAATTGAAAAAACAAATTCATTGCAATGAATATTTCTTATAAATGGCTAAAGGAATACGTCGACTTTGACTTGACTCCACAGGAGGTGTGCGATGCCTTGACATCGACTGGATTGGAAGTTGACGCATTGGAAGAAATCCAAAGTATTAAAGGCGGACTCAAAGGTCTGTACGTAGGAAAAGTGGTAACCTGCGAGATGCATCCGAATTCGGATCACCTGCACGTGACCACCGTAGACCTCGGTCGCGGGGAACTGTCGCAGATTGTCTGCGGAGCACCCAACGTGGCGGCAGGACAGAAAGTGATTGTGGCCGATTTGGGCTGCGTGCTCTACGATGGCGACAAGGAGTTTGTCATCAAGAAGTCTAAACTGCGCGGCGTGGAGTCGTGCGGCATGATCTGTGCCGAAGACGAAATCGGAGTGGGGCAGTCCCACGACGGTATCATCGTGCTGCCAGAGGACGCAAAGGTAGGTATGCCCGCAGCAGAATACTACCAACTGGAGAGCGACTGGCTCATCGAAGTGGACATCACGGCCAACCGTGCCGATGCGCTGTCCCACTGGGGTGTGGCACGCGACCTGTATGCCTGGCTGAAACAGAACGGCTACAAGACGCAGCTCCACAAGCCCTCGACGGCCGCATTCCAGGTGGACAACCACGATTTGCCCATCACCGTGGAAATCGAAAACCGCGAGGCCTGCAAACGCTACGCCTGCGTCAGTGTTACGGGCTGCGACGTGAAGGAGTCGCCCGAATGGTTGAAGAACAGACTGACGGCCATCGGGCTGCGCCCCATCAATAACATCGTGGACATCACCAACTACGTGATGATGGCGCTCGGCCAACCCCTTCACTGCTTCGATGCCGACATGGTAAAAGGCCATAAGATCGTGGTGAAGACCATGCCAGAAGGCACGCCATTCCAGACGCTCGACGGTGTGGAGCATAAGCTCTCGGATCGCGACTTGGCCATCTGCAACGTCGAGGAACCCATGTGTATCGCCGGTGTGTTCGGCGGCAAGGGTAGTGGCACTTATGAGACCACGCACAACGTGGTGTTGGAGAGTGCCTATTTCCATCCCACGTGGATTCGCAAGTCTGCGCGCAGACACGGACTTTCCACCGATGCCTCGTTCCGCTTCGAGCGCGGCATCGACCCCAATGGTGTCATCGAAGCACTGAAGTATGCCGCACTGCTCTGCCAGCAGTTGGCTGGCGGCAAGGTGTCCATGGACATCTGCGACATCTATCCCGAGCCGATAAAAGACCCCGTGGTGGAACTGAAATATGATTATGTCTACTCGCTCATTGGCAAGGTCATCGATATCGTGACGCTGAAGTCCATCTGCCTCTCGCTGGAAATGGAAATCCTTGGAGAGAACGAACAGGGACTGACGCTCAAGGTACCCGCCTACCGCGTGGATGTACAGCGTCCCTGCGACGTGGTGGAGGACATCCTCCGCATCTACGGATACAACAACGTGGAAATCC
>CAVAIX010000052.1:0-12638 GCA_963588695.1 Bacteroidaceae bacterium
CGATAGATGTGGGTATTGATGGGGTTGGGAACACTATAAACCATCTGACCTTTCAGCAACGCACTCTGTTGAGCCTCACCCGCCAGCCACTGGCTACAGGCTACAAAGGTGACACGTCTACCATTCAGCAGGCGCGCCTTGCGTCGCCATACCAAGGACGACAGGTCGGTGGCAGTACCTCCACCTGGCAACAGCCGACAATACTGACAGGCGGTCTTGAACTTCTCGCAACCAAGTGTCAAGTGGCAGATGGCCGTGGCAGGCCAAATATCGTGCATGGTCCACACCACGGGTTTGCCGCTCTCCAGGATACGTCGGATGCCGCCAAGTGACAGCATCCCCTGGTTGATCCAATGAAGATGGATGATGTCTGCCTCGCGGAACTCGGGCAAACGAGTGATGTCATTCCCTGCATTGGCCATATCTATCTCAAAGAGATGCTGGCGACGGAAATGCAGGTGCACCCAAATACACAGGCGTTCCCACAGGAAATGCCAGCGCACACGTTTCTGGTGAGGCAGCTCACACACATTAATATTTTCACTCTCTTTGACACCCACCAGCATCTTTGCTTTCACGCCATGGCCGTTGAGTGCCTCCATCAGCCGCCGAGCCGCCACTGCAGCACCGCCCGTCCCCTCACTGGTATTGACAATCAGAACCCTCATTGTTTTTGGTTTCCACTATACATCTACATGATGCCGAGCCACCGCAACACATCGTTGAGGTTGGCCACGACCATGAGCAAGATGAGCAGGGCGAGTCCCACATAATTAGCCCGAATCATGAAATTCTCAGACGGTTTGCGTCGGGTGATGATTTCATAGATAAGGAAGAGCACATAGCCACCGTCGAGAATAGGAATGGGTAGGATATTCATGAAGGCCAGCATGATGGAAAGGAATGCCGTCATCTTCCAGAAGAGGTACCAGTTCCACTCGGAGGGGAAGAGACTGCCGATGGCACCGAAACCTCCGAGACTCTTTGCACCGTCTGCCGTGAACACGTATTTCAAGTCGTCGATATAAGAGCCGAGCACATGGATGCCATACTTGATGCCAGCAGGGAAACTCTCGAAGAATCCGAACTCCTGCGTGTAGGGCTTGTAGAGTGCGGCCACGGACGGCACAGTAAATCCGAGAAACATCTCTGGCGTGAGTGTCACCACCGCCGTATCCATCTTCTCACCGTCGGTAAACACCACGGGAATCGTACGCACCTTGAGGCTGTCGGCTGTTGTCTTAGCATCTATCAGCAGGTCTGCACGGCGTTCCAGTTGGTCGACCACCTCGTTATAGGAGTCCACGGTATGGCCGTTGACGGCCAGTATCCTGTCGCCCTTCTTCATACCGACGGTTGCAGCCGGCATGCCAGGGATGACAGAGTCTATCTTGGCAGGAAGCAACGGCCGCACGAACGACGGTTCAGACTTCATCATGTCAAGGAGGTTCAGATCACCAGGCAAATGTACCATAACGGACTTTCCCTGACGGATGACCTCCACCTTTCGAGCGGTGGAAATCTGGCGGTAGAGATCGGCACTAAAATCCTTGAACGCACCGTTCTCCGTCCCCACAAGAATATCCCCGTCATGGAAACCGAGTGCTTTGGCCTCCGTATTGAATTTCATTCCCGCAGTCATATTCTTCACTGGCACATATGTATCGCCCCAGTAGAACAAAATCATAGAATAGATAAACAGGGCAAGGAGGAAATTGACCAGCACACCACCTATCATGATGAACAACCGTTGCCATGCAGGTTTGCTGCGGAATTCCCATGGTTGTGCTGGACGTTTCATCTGTTCTGTATCGAAACTCTCGTCAATCATTCCCGCGATTTTACAATATCCGCCAAGAGGAATCCATCCTATACCATATTCCGTATCGCTGTTCTTAGGTTTGAACTTAAAGAGGCTGAATTTCCAGTCGAAGAACATATAGAATTTCTCCACCTTCACCCCAAACAGCTTTGCGAAGAAGAAATGACCTCCCTCGTGCAGGAGCACCAAGAGAGAGATGGCCATCAACAGTTGTAACAGTTTGATAAAAAAGACTTCCATTCGTTATTTTCTTTGTATTTTACTTTTCTTTATTTCATCAGTTCGCCAGCGATGCGCCTTGCTTCGGCATCAGTGGCGATGTATGTATCGTAGGTAGGCGATGCATCGAAGGTACAGCGCTGCATCGTCTCGGCGATGATGTCACCCATCTGTAAGAAGCCGCATCTGTCTTCGAGAAAGCCACGGTTAACAACCTCATTGGCTGCATTGACAATACACGGCATATTGCCTCCCTTCTGAATGGCCTCAAAAGCCAATGCCAGACAACGGAATTTCTCTAGGTCAGGTTCGAAGAACTCTAAGTTACGCACCTTGAAGAGGTCGAGGCGTTCGCCAGAAAGTGTAAGACGATCGGGATAAGAGAAAGCATACTGTATCGGCAGTCGCATATCAGGTACGCCGAGTTGCGCCTTGACCGCACCGTCGACAAACTGGACGGCCGAATGGACGATGCTCTGCGGATGTACCAGCACCTGTATCTGCGATGCCTTTACACCGAACAGCCACTTGGCCTCAATGACCTCGAAGCCCTTGTTCATCATCGTGGCCGAGTCAATGGTTATCTTGGCTCCCATCTCCCATGTAGGATGACGAAGTGCATCGGCCTTGGTCACCTGGGACAGTTGCTCTACGGTGAAATTGCGGAAAGGACCTCCTGAAGCTGTCAGCAGTATTTTGTCTATCGGGTTGGCATCCTCACCGACAAGGCTTTGAAAGATGGCGGAGTGCTCACTGTCCACGGGCAGGATGGGGGCATGATACTGCGTGGCCAAACTACCGATAAGCTCACCAGCCACCACCAGCGTCTCCTTATTGGCCAACGCGATGGTCTTGCGTGCCTTAATGGCATGGATGGTGGGCGTGAGACCCGCGAACCCTACCATGGCTGTGAGCACGATGTCGATGGGCTTGGCCTCCACGATTTCGTTGATGGCCTGTGCACCAGCATAGACCTTCACATCAGGCAAGTCGTCGGTCAACCGTTTTAGTTCGTCATAGCGTGCCTCGTTGGCAATGACGACAGCGGCAGGGTGGAACTGGTGTGCCTGCTGTGCGAGTTGTTCCACGCGGTTGTTGGCCGTGAGGCAATATACCTCATAACGGTCGCTGTGTTCCTCGATGACCTGCAGCGCCTGTGTACCGATGGAGCCTGTAGAGCCAAGGATGGCAATCTGTTTCTTCTTCATATCTCTAACAATCCCTCAGGGATGATGGTTCTGACGATTCGCTTCGTGGCATCAATCTGGTGGATTAGGTCGTCGGAAGCTGGAATGAGTCGTCCGTCTTCCAGTTCGAAAAGGATATTGCTGGTCGAGTCATCTACCGACGCTATGCGCCCCACCGTCTTTTCCGTATCAGCATCCACCAACGAGAACCCCACAAGCATGGATAGCGATGGCACGACATCAGCCTCCTCCGCCAGTTTTCTGGGGAAATAGACCGCGCTGCCCGTCAATTCCGTTGCCCGTTGCATGGTGTCCACACCGCAGAATTTAACCAAAGCGACACAGTCGGAGCGGAAGCGATATTCCTCCATAAAGAACGGGACGAGGATGCCGTTGATGTCAAGAACCAAGTACTCGGCATCAACACGGTCGAAGACATCATCAGTAAACTGTAAGGTCACCTCGCCTTTCACGCCATGTGCCTTTCCCAGCCGTCCTATTCTGTATACCTCTTCGTTGCGTATCATCCGTTCTTCGTGTGCTTATATAAACTATCTTCTACTCATATTATATAATGGTGTATGGTTGCTACACCCGTTCGATGTGTGCGCCCAATGCACCTAATCGTGCCTCGATATTCTCGTAGCCACGGTCTATCTGTTCGATATTGCTAATCTGACTCACCCCATTGGCACTCATGGCAGCGATGAGCAGTGCGATACCTGCGCGGATGTCGGGACTCGACATTCGCTGTGGCCGCAGCGTGTTGGCTCTGTCGTGACCCACCACCACAGCGCGGTGCGGGTCGCAAAGGATAATCTGTGCTCCCATATCGATGAGTTTGTCTACGAAGAACAAGCGGCTCTCGAACATTTTCTGGTGGAAGAGTACGGTTCCCCTCGCTTGCGTGGCTACCACGATGAGCACCGAGAGCAGGTCTGGGGTCAATCCAGGCCAGGGCGCATCAGCAAGTGTCATTATGGTGCCGTCGATGAAGGAGTCCACCTCATAGTGTTCCTGCCGGGGAATATATAGATCGTCGCCCTCTTCCTTGATTTCAACACCCAGTCGCCGGAAAGCATCGGGAATGATACCGAGATTTCGTAGTGACACATCTTTGATGCGCACGCCGTCTCCCACCATGGTGGCCATCCCGATGAAAGAACCCACCTCAATCATATCGGGCAGGAGTCGGTGTTCGGTGCCATGCAGGTGGTTTGTGCCGACGATGGTGAGCAGATTGGAACCGATGCCACTAATGGCGGCTCCCATACGGTTGAGCATATGACAGAGTTGCTGGACATAAGGTTCGCAGGCCGCATTATAAATCGTGGTAGTGCCTTTAGCAAGCACCGCTGCCATGATAATATTGGCAGTACCGGTGACAGAAGCCTCATCGAGCAGCATATAGGTACCCGTGAGCCGTTTGGCAGAGATTTCATAGACATTGGTCTCTGGGTTCTGGCGGAACGTGGCTCCGAGATATTTGAACCCGAGAAAATGAGTATCCAAACGCCGCCGCCCTATCTTGTCGCCCCCAGGCTTGGCTATTACGGCCTTGCCCATGCGTGCCAGTAACGGCCCTATCATCAACACGCTGCCGCGCAAGGCAGCGCATTGGCGCACGAACTCGGCACTTCCCAAATAGTCGAGGTTGAGTGCATCGGCCTGGAAACAGTATTCTCCAGGTGCCGACTTATCGACCTTCACACCAATATCTTTCAACAGCTGAATGAGGTTGTTGACGTCGCGGATGTCTGGAACGTTGCGTACTACAACCTTGTCGCTGGTAAGCAACGATGCACAGATAACCTGCAGGGCTTCGTTTTTTGCCCCTTGCGGTGTGATGGTGCCGCTGAGCGGGTGTCCGCCTTCTATCTTGAATGATGCCATGAGCCGATGGATAGATCTGTGGTGTGGAGTTTATTTGCGACCTTTTCCTTTATTCCGCTTGATTGATGCAGAAACGACGTCTGGCGTGATTCGTTCAAAACGGAAGGTATGGAGGTCAAGCTGTATTATGCCGTCTGTTAGGCGTGCCAAATCGTCGGCCACCTTAGCATCTTCAGTCGAGCCATGTCCCCAGTTGACGAGGTCGCGCTTCATCTGATTGGCAGTCTGTCGCGCCAACTCGTCGCGCTCCTCACCTGGTGGCATGCTCTTTAGCCGTTCAAAGGTCTCGTCCAGCAGACGTCCGTAGTGGCGCAGCTTGAACTGTCCCTTGTTATAACCCACACGTTCGGGCTTGACCAAGAACTTCTCCGCCATAGACACGTCGTAAGGCCAGTCAATGTCGAGTTTCTTGTCACTGACAAGGTAGAGGTGATCCCAATAGGCATGTTCATCATTATTGTTGGCTCTGGCCTGCGGATTGCGTGCCGCCATCAGCCGGACAATGCTCTTTGCACAGCGCAGGCGTTCCTCCTTAGAGGGTAGCGAGCAGGCATGCTCCACCATCAACTGTATCTCTCGCCCATACTCGGGCATGATGAGTTTCTCACGCTGCGTATTATAGTCCATTCCTTTTATTTCCATCATCTGTATGGTAGTTCTTTTAGAGTAATTTCTTGGGTTTAAGAGCCACGAAGTCCTTTAAGTAGAAAGGTACAAAGTAGGCCACATCCTCGGTCTGACCGTCCAGCAGGCGACGTTCTGCCAGCGGTTGCATCCAGCGAGCCAGCGGTTCAATTCCATCAATATAATGGGCGTTGGGGTGGTTGACGATGTCCATACATTTCTTGGCGCCATTGCCGAAGAAATAGACTGGGTGGGTATCAAGCCACTCCTTATAAGTATCAGTCTCTACCACGTCGGCACCCACGGGACGCACAACCTTGAGACTGCGGTCGTAGATGGCGGCATAGACCTCCATGCGCCGTGCATCTATCATAGGACAGAGCAGTGCGTCATCTTCCAGACCTTCGCGCAACAGGACAGGTACAGCAAGCAATTCAAGGGTCGGCACGGCGATGAGTTTCAGGTCGCGTCCGTAGCAGATACCCTTGGCCATTGACACACCTATGCGCAGTCCAGTGTAGCTACCCGGACCACAGCTCACGGCCACCGCATCAAACGGAATGGCGTGGCTGTCAGTAAACGAGAGTGCCTCATCAACCATCGAACCCAGCCGTTCGGCATGATTCAATCCGCTGTGGTCTTCTTCATGGTAGATGCAGTGGCTGTCTTCCGACACGGCCACCGAACACACCGCAGTACTGGTTTCAATATGTAATATACAAGCCATGTATCTTGGAGTAGATAATCATTCAAGGTGCAAAGTTATGAAAAAAATATGAGATACCGTGTATTCCACCCTATTTTTGCGCCATTTCTTGCCGAAAAAGGCGTATTTTCCTCAATAGCATCGCATCTGGAATAATAGAGAAATCAAGCATAATTCGTTGATGTTTTCGCACACACCGCTTGACCTATATCAAGAATAAACCATTTTTTCGGCAAATCTCCACAAAATACTTGTGCGACTTTAAAAACCGCCGTAACTTTGCACCGTCAAAAGGAACAAGCGGTTCCTACAACGACACACAGTTAATAGATTGTTTTAGGTTAGTAGTAATATTTATAGTTTTAGGTTTTTAGTTATTGGTAGAAAGAAAGTTTGAAATATGGATAACAGTGGTCGCCGTGAGGCTCCCATAACTTTCTTTTTTTTATGAATTTTGTTCACACAAGATATACTACCGAAAGGTAGCTCTCATATCCATCAGAGAAAAGGATTTTTAGTTATACATAGGCTTTGGATGCCGCTGCTCGTGGTGAGTAGCGGTATTTTTTTTGCGTCTCAAAAGGAACGTTTCTCAAAGTTTATTCGTAACTTTGCACCTGTCGAGCGTACGCTACAGACTATCACACGCAAATCACTTAGACAAAACAAACCATATGATAATCATCACAATCGCAGCAGCAATTGCCGCCATCATCGGTTTCTTCATCGGCAAGTTGCTAACAGCCAAGACAGCCGAAGAGGAAAAGACCCAGTGGGTAGCCAAGACACAGGTGTTAGCTTCGGAAAACCAGATGCTGAAGGAGAACCAAGCCAAGCAAGCAGACGACCTGCGACAACAGATGGAGAATGAGCGGCAGTATGCCACAAAACTGCGCGAGGAGAGTAACCTACAGTGGGCACAGAAACTGGAAAGTCTAAAACAGGAGATGCAGCGCATGACTGCAGAACAGCAAAAGATTGCAGCAGAGCAACTCGCCGCCAAGCAATCGGCCTTACAAGAGAACAACCGCCAGCAGATGGACGAGTTGCTGAAACCCATCAAGGAACAGTTCGCCGATTTCAAAAAGTCGGTAGACGAAAGCAGAACGCAAAACGAGGTAAACAAGAAAGAACTGCAGAGTTCCTTCGATGCCACGATGAAACTCTTCCAGCAGCAGCAACAACAAGCTGTGTCATCCTTAAAAGAACAGACGCAAAGAATCGGCTCCGATGCCGCCAACCTCACCAAGGCGTTGAAGGGTGACAGCAAGATGCAGGGCGACTGGGGCGAGATGGTGCTGGAGACCATTCTTGAAAACAGCGGTTTGCGTAAGAATGAGGAATTCTTCATCCAAGAAAACACCAAGGACGAGGATGGCAGGAATTTCCGCCCCGATGTCGTGGTACGTTTCCCAGAAGGAAGGAGTGTAGTCATTGACTCAAAGGTGTCCCTCACCGCCTATACGGAAGCCGTCGCAGCGGAGGAGGAGACTGACCGCGAGCGACTGTTGAAAGCCCACGCTCAGAGTGTCCGCAAACATATCGACGAACTTGCGGAAAAGGACTATCCAAAACTCGTCAACGATGCTATCGGCTTCGTCCTCATGTTCATCCCAAACGAGAATAGCTACATCGCAGCCATGAAGCAACAGCCCGACCTCAGTCGTTATGCCTATCAGAAGAAGGTGATCATCATCTCCCCCAGCAACCTCCTCATGGCACTCCAACTGGCATACAACCTCTGGCAGTACGATCGTCAGAACAAGAACGTGGAGAAAATCGTGAAAACAGCTGCCGACCTCTACGACAAGGTTGCCACTTTCGAGGAAACCTTTACGGGCGTTGGCGGCCTCATAGACCGTCTGTCAGAAACCTTCGACAAGGCCAAGAAACAGCTCTACGACGGCACAGGCAATGTGATGCGAAGGGTGGAAAACCTAAAATCCCTCGGGGTCACACCGAAGAAACAAATCAAGTCGTTGGAAGAATAGCACAGCCGCAACCATTTCGCTTTTCCCAAAAATTCTCCTTTATTTAACGATTTGTTTGCTGCAAGTACAGGATTTTTTGCTAACTTTGCAGAGAAATCAACAAAACCGAGAATATGAAGTTTACGAAGACCTTCCTATCTGCTACACTTGCTGCCCTGCTGGCTTTCACGTCCAGCGAGACATGGGCTGCCCAAAAGGGTGGCACATTCACCGCAGGCGACAAGACCTTTCTGTTGAATAACAAACCTTTCGTGGTGAAGGCCGCCGAGTTGCACTATCCCCGCATCCCCCGACCTTACTGGGAGCATCGCATCAAAATGTGCAAAGCGTTAGGTATGAACACCATCTGCCTCTATGTCTTTTGGAACATCCACGAACAGCGGGAGGGCGAGTTTGACTTCACAGGTAACAACGATGTGGCAGCGTTCTGCCGCCTGTGCCAGAAGAACGATATGTACGTCATCGTGCGTCCTGGCCCCTACGTCTGCGCCGAATGGGAAATGGGCGGACTGCCCTGGTGGCTACTGAAGAAGAAAGACATCCGCCTGCGCGAGCAGAATCCTTACTTTATGGAACGGGTACGGCTGTTCGAACAAAAAGTGGGCGAGCAACTCGCTCCCCTCACCATCCAGAACGGCGGACCAATCATCATGGTTCAGGTGGAGAACGAATATGGTTCCTACGGTACAGACAAAGCCTATGTGAGTGCTATCCGCGACATCGTGAAGGCAAGCGGCTTCGACCAAGTGAGCCTCTTCCAGTGCGACTGGTCAAGTAATTTTCTCAACAACGGTCTCGATGACCTGACATGGACGATGAATTTCGGTACAGGTGCTAATATCGACCAGCAGTTCAAGCGACTCGGTGAGGTTCGCCCCAACGCGCCCAAGATGTGCTCCGAGTTTTGGAGCGGCTGGTTTGACAAATGGGGCGCACGTCATGAGACCCGCCCTGCCAAGGATATGGTGGAGGGCATGGACGAGATGCTCTCAAAAGGCATCAGTTTTTCCCTTTACATGACCCACGGCGGCACGAGCTTCGGCCACTGGGCTGGAGCCAACAGCCCCGGTTTCCAACCCGACGTAACCTCGTATGATTACGATGCCCCCATCAACGAATACGGGCACGCTACACCCAAGTTCTATGAGTTACAGAAGATGATGGCGAAGTATAACGACGGGAAGAAGTTGCCCGCCGTGCCCAAGGCTCCGATGCAGCTCATCTCGGTGCCCGAGTTCAAGTTGACGGAGTATAAACCGCTTTATTACGGTGTAGGCGAGTCGAAGGAAAGCAAGACTCCACTCACTTTCGAAGACATGGACATGGGTTGGGGCACCATGATTTACGAAACCAGCGTTCCTGCCACTGAAAGCGCGTCTACCCTCACGGGCGATTTCCATGATTTCGCCCAAGTCTACGTGAACGGCAAATACGTGGGCAAGATAGACCGCGTGAAGAACGAGAAATCGCTCGAATTACCAGCCATGCCACAAGGTGCTAACCTCACCATCGTAGTAGAAGGCATGGGACGCATCAACTTCGGCCGTGCCATCAAAGACCACAAGGGTATCATCGGCAACGTGACCCTCTCTACGCAGAAAGACAACTGCGACATCACGCTCACCCCTACCCTTTGGACTAATAGTGCCATCCCCGACGACTATGCTATAGCTAAGGAGGTGCTAAGTATGAAGACCACCAAGATGCGCAGCATTGACAGCAAGTCGGGCTACTACCGCGGTTACTTCACCATCAGCAAGGTGGGCGACACCTTTATTAATATGGAGGCGTTCGGCAAGGGACAAGTCTTTGTGAACGGCCATGCCTTAGGGCGCTTTTGGCACATCGGCCCACAACAGACCCTCTATCTGCCGGGCTGTTGGCTAAAGAAGGGGAAAAACGAGGTAGTGGTACTCGATGTCATCGGTCCCAAAGGCGAGGCCACTGCGTATTGCCAGAATCGCCCCGAACTGGACAAGTTGAACCTTGAGAAGAGCAACAAGCACAACGAGCCTGGACACCGCATGGACTTGAACTCCGCCACACCTGTATGGCAGGGAGAGTTGCAAGGCGGCAACGGATGGCAGACCGTCCAGTTCGACAAACCCACGACAGGCCGTTACTTCGCCGTTCAAGTCGAGAGCAGCCAGAGCGGTGACTCCCAGATTGCCATCGCAGAGGTGTATTTGCTGGATGCACAGGGACACCGCATAGACCGTAACAACTGGCAAGCCTACTATGCCGACAGCGAGAAGGACAACGCCACACTCGACAAGATGTTCGACCTACAGGAGAGTACCTACTGGCAGACCGAAAAAGGAGCGTCGTTTCCCCACCTCGGCATTGTAGACATGGGCAAGGAAGTCACTGTCACTGCCTTCGAATACCTGCCACGCGCCGAACAGGGTGCACCAGGGAGCGTCAAGAACATAAAGCTCTTTGTCCGGAAATGACAACAAAACAAACCAACAAATAAAATTATCCAACACATGAAAACAAATTATGAAATCCGCTACGCTGCGCATCCAGAAGATGCGAAGCACTACGACACACAACGCATCCGACGCGATTTTCTCATTGAAAAGGTGTTTGCAGCCGACGAGGTGAACATGGTCTATTCCATGTATGACCGTATGGTGGTGGGCGGTGCTATGCCCGTCAACGAAACCCTCAAACTCGAAGCCATCGACCCACTGAAGGCTCCTTTCTTCACCACGCGCCGTGAGGTGGGCATCTACAACGTGGGAGGAGCAGGAACCGTAAAGGTGGGCGACGAGACCTTTGAGCTCGACTACAAGGAAGCCCTCTATATCGGGCGCGGAGACCGCGAAGTGGTGTTCGCCTCGAAGGATGCCAAACATCCCGCCAAGTTTTACTTCAACTCCACCACCGCCCACAAGGAATATCCCTGCAAGAAGGTGACGAAGAAGGACGCCGTCGTAGCTCATCTTGGCGCGCTGGAAACCTCCAACGAGCGCGACATCAACAAGATGATTGTCAACCAGGTGCTGCCTACCTGTCAGTTACAGATGGGAATGACCGAACTCGCACCAGGCTCCGTATGGAACACCATGCCGGCACACGTTCACTCCCGCCGCATGGAAGCCTATTTCTATTTCGAGATTCCTGAAGACCAGGCCGTTTGCCATTTCATGGGCGAAGTGGCAGAGACGCGCCACCTTTGGATGAAGGGCGACCAGGCCGTGCTCTCCCCCGAATGGAGCATTCATTCAGCTGCCGCCACCCACAACTACACTTTCATCTGGGGTATGGGCGGTGAGAACCTTGACTACGGCGACCAAGACTTCTCTCTCATCACCGACTTGAAATAAACACCATATGACTATGAACAACCTCTTTTCACTGGAGGGCAAAGTAGCCCTCGTTACCGGTGCCGCATATGGCATCGGGTTCGCCATTGCCGAGGCATACGCCAAGGCTGGCGCGAAAATTGCTTTCAACTGCCGCAAGCAGGAACATCTGGACAAGGCACTTTCCGACTATCGCGCCAAGGGCATCGAAGCACACGGGTACATCTGCGACGTGACCGACGAAACGCAGGTAAAGGCCATGGTAAAAGACATTGAGCAGCAACTGGGTGTTATTGACATTCTGGTGAACAACGCTGGTATCATCAAACGCATCCCCATGACAGAAATGTCGGTGGAAGACTTCCGCCAGGTCATTGACATTGACCTCAACGCGCCGTTCATTGTCTCGAAAGCCGTACTCCCAGGCATGATCAAGAAGGGACATGGAAAGATTATCAACATCTGCTCCATGATGTCAGAACTCGGACGCGAGACCGTTTCGGCCTACGCGGCCGCCAAGGGTGGACTGAAGATGCTCACCCGCAACATCTGCTCGGAGTTCGGTGCATACAACATCCAGTGCAACGGACTCGGTCCAGGCTACATCGCCACACCGCAGACCGCCCCACTCCGCGAACGGCAGAGCGACGGTAGCCGTCACCCCTTCGACAGCTTCATCTGCGCTAAGACCCCGGCAGGCCGCTGGCTTGAACCAGAAGAGCTTATGGGCCCAGCCATCTTCCTCGCCTCCGACGCGTCGAATGCCGTCAACGGCCATATCCTTTATGTGGATGGTGGCATTTTAGCCTACATCGGCAAACAGCCCTGAAGCTGATGCCACACCTATTATAAAAGAGAGGGACTCCATTTGGAATCCCTCTTTTC
>CAVAIX010000053.1:0-12458 GCA_963588695.1 Bacteroidaceae bacterium
GCCAAGAACAGCAATAGTACCCCAGCTGAGCCTAAGAAGCCTTCCTCCTCGCCCACCGTACAAAAAATAAAATCCGTGTCCTGCTCGGGCACAAACTTCAGTTTGGTCTGCGTGCCGTTAAGAAACCCCTTGCCTTCCAGTCCGCCTGAACCAATGGCTATCTCACTCTGATGCACGTTATATCCAGCTCCTCGAAGATCCTGTTCCAATCCAAGAAGCACATTGATGCGGGTACGCTGGTGCTGCTCCATCACATGATTCAAGATAAAGTCTGCACCATAGAAGAAACCCACGGAACCCAGCACAAAAAGGGCAATGAAATAATAGTTGCGCAGTCGCGACCCCAATCCTTCCCAAACCAGATAGCCGATGAGCACAACCGTCATGGCCAACTGGATATAAACAATATTGAAGGACAGGCGGAGCAGTGGCAGGGAGCACAGCGTGACAGCCAGACTCAACCAGCCGATGCGCCACGCCAGCCGCTTGTTGCTACCGTAGACCCAGACAAGACCTGCCGAAAACAGCTGAACCAGTAGCAGCACCACAAACTCACCGACGCTGGTCGGAGAACCAGCCAGATAAACCTCAGCATAGCGGATGCCTACTACGAAATAGAGCACTGCGGCCGCTCCAGTGAACAGCACAGAGCCTGGCATTCCCTCCCGATAGAACACTAAGAAGAAGGCCAGATACACCAAAGCCGAACCCGTCTCGCGCTGAAGTATGATGAAGATCATGGGCAAGAGGATGAGAAACAGCGTGGCTGCGAAATCTTTCCACCGATGGATGTTGTAGCCGTAGGCGGACATAAACTTCGCCAAGGCGAGTGCCGTGGCAAACTTGGCAAACTCGGCAGGCTGTAGTCGGATAGGGCCGAGCACCAGCCACGACCGCGAGCCTTTGATCTGATGGGGATTGAATATGGTGATAAAGAGTAGCAGCAGCAATAGGGCGTATATCACATAGGCAAAGGTGTCGTAGAAGCGGTCGTCGGACATCAGAATAACGAAGCCCAACATGACGGAAGTGCCTATCCAGACAATCTGCATGCCTGAACGCGTGTCCAAGCTGAAGATGTCAGTGTCACCGTACGTGTAGCTGGCTCCGCACACACTGATCCAGCCGAACGACAGCAGTGCGATGTAAATCAAAATCGTCCACCAGTCAATGGAGCGCCACACGCTATTGCTTTGTTTCCTACCTGCCAATGCTTCCATACGAGATGCGTTTGTGCTGGAACTCGTCGGCGCGCCTCATCGAGGCTTCCGAGAGTTTACCGTGAATATACTGTTCCATGATAAGGCCTCCAATGGGCACACCATACGTGGCTCCCCATCCGCCGTTCTCGACATAGACGGCTACGGCAATCTTCGGGTTGTTCTTTGGCGCGAAGCCCATGAAGACGGAGTGGTCGTGGCCTCGGTTCTGTGCCGTTCCAGTCTTTCCACAGGCATCGATAGGATACTGTGACAGTGCACGGCAGGTACCTCCCGTGGCCGAAGCCTTCATCCCTGCCACCACGTAGTCGTAGGCTCTCCGCTTGGCCATGGTATAATGGCGGCGCGCATATAGGGTGTCGAGCGGCTCATCCTGCACCTTGCGCACTACGTGCGGCACATAGTAGTAGCCTCGATTGGCTATGGTGGCTCCGAGGTTAGCAATCTGTAGCGGTGTGGCGTTGACCTCTCCCTGACCGATGGCAATGGAGATCACGGTGAGTCCGTTCCAAGAGCCTCGATAGGCATGGTCATAGTATTCGGCATTAGGAATTAGGCCGCGCTTCTCGCCTGGCAGGTCAACGCCGAGGCGATAGCCGAAGCCCATGCTGACCATGTAGTCGCGCCAGCGGTTCATGGCGTTCTGTACCGAGCCGTATTTTTTTCTCGCTCCCAGCATATAGTACAGTCCCCAGCAGAAATAGCCGTTGCAGGAGGTGGAGAGCGCGGGCACGAGTGAGAGTGGCGAGGCGTGTCCGTGGCAACCCACGTGCAGTCCCCTGTAATTAAAGCCGTGCGAGCAGGGATAAGCGGTGTGGGTAGGACTGATAATTCCTTCGGTCATGAAGGTTAGTCCTTGGGTGGTCTTGAAGGTGGAGCCTGGCGGATACTGTCCCATTATGCTGCGGTTGAGCAATGGTTTGAGTGGACTTCGGGACAGGATGCGATGGTTCTTGGCGCGCTGCCGCCCCACCATCTTGCGCAGGTCGTAGGAAGGCGATGAGACCATGCAGAGCACCTCTCCAGTAGAAGGCTCGATGGCCACGATACTTCCTATCTTGCCTTCCATCAGTCGCTCGCCTAACGCCTGTAGTTCCAAGTCGATGGACAGGGTGAGGTTCTTTCCTGGCACGGGTTTCGTGTCGAGTGCCCCATTCTGATAACGTCCTTGGATGCGTCCGTGAGCATCGCGCAGGAAGATCTTTATGCCCTTTTCACCGCGCAACTGCTTTTCATATTTCCGTTCCACACCCAGTTTGCCGATGTAGTCACCGGGAGAATAGTAGTCGTCTTCTTCAATATCTGCTGGCGACACCTCAGCCACGTCGCCCAGCACATGGGGCGCATAGGGATAGCGGTATTGGCGGATGCTTCGTTTCTGAACATAGAAGCCAGGGAAGCGGAACATTTTCTCCTGAAAAATAGAATACTCCTTGTCCGACAACTGGCTCATGAACATCTGTTGGGTGAAACGGCTGTAGCCTGGGTTGCGGGAGCGGTCTTTCATGATTTCCATGCGCTGGTCGAACTCCGCCTTCGTGATGTTCAGTGCTTTGCAAAGCTCCAGGGTGTCGAGACGGTCTTTGGCCTCATTGACAATCACCATGATGTCGTACGCCGGTTGGTTGTAGACGAGGAGCTTGCCGTTTCTGTCGGTGATAATGCCGCGTGAAGGGTATTCCACCTGTTTGAGGAAGGCATTGGAATCGGCATTCTTCTTATAGTCGTCGCTCATGATCTGGAGGAAGAAGAGGCGCACGATGTAGACGACGATGATGACCGTGGTCACTCCGCCGATAACATAATGTCTGTTGCCTATTCCAGAATCATTCATGGTCTACCGACTGACGCTTTCGAAAGTCATGATCAACACCAGCGTGAACACCGCACTTCCAACCACACACAGTCCCCACTCTACGAGGTTGAAATAGGAGAAGGTCTCAAGCGAGAAGAACGTTAGGCAGTAGATCAGCACCAGAATGGTGGCGTAGTAGAAGAACTTGGCCAGTCCGAGGGTGCGGATGGAGGGCATGAGGTCGTCGGCTGCATCACGCGGCATAAAGAGCTGGAGAAGGATGGGTTGCAGGAGTCCGATGAGGGTGAGCGAGCCTGCGGCCACTCCAGGTGTGTTGGAGAAGATGTCAACGGCCAGTCCGAGGCAGAAGCTCCACAGCAGGATGGTCCACCTCTGACTGTCTACTGGAAACTTGATGACGAACCAGACGTAGAGCAGTGGTGTGGCGACCTCGTAGAGATGGATGCGCCCCAACACTGTCGCCTGCGCCAAGACGAAGACGATGAACCATGCTGCTCGTTTCAATACTTCGATAGACATCTGATTTTATTGTTCCTTGACACTGAGTTCGAGGGAGTCGCGCGCAGCCTGCAAGAGCTGTGGGCGTTCCCTAATAGATTTATCACTGATGACCACCACGTCGCGGAGGCAGCCGAAGTCGACAAAGAGCCGAACCTTGACGCGGTAGGAGAGGCCGTCGGGCGAGTTGTAGACGGTTTCAACCCGTCCCACCATGACTCCCGGTGGGAAGATGCTGGAGTAGCCGTTGGTCTCAACCTTATCGCCCCATTTGAACCGTGCGTGGCGCGGAACATCCTCAAGGTAGGCCACGGTAGCATCCTTTCCGTCCCAGCGCAATACGCCGAAATAGCCTCGCCCTCGTATGGCGCAGCTGATGTGCGACGAGGTGTTGAGTACGGGAATGACCACGGAATAGTGGTCGGAGACGAGACAGGTGACACCGACAACGCCCAGTCCGCAGGCCACGCCCATCCCGACTTCAATGCCGTCGGCCGCTCCTCGGTCGATGGTCATCAGGTTGTCGGGGCGGTTCAGTTCGTTGGAGACTACCTTTGCTGGCACGAGTTGATACTGGCTGAGCATCTGGAGTTCCTGCCGTTCCACTGTCGTGGTGTCCTGGATGAGTTCACCATAGAGGCGTCGCAGCTGTGCAACCTGCCGTTCGAGGTAGAAGTTGCGCGTTGTGAGTTCCTCGTTGGCTCTGGCCAGCGAGAAGTAAGCCTCCATCTTCGACCGCACACTGTTGACCCGTCCTGCCACGACGTTGGCCGACGTGAGCCACGTGCTACTCTGATAGCTGTTGTAGCGAAACAGCAACACGGTGCTGATGACCTCGAGCAGAAGGAACAGGAACCAGTGGTGGTATCTCTTTAGGAACTCCAGCAGGTTTTGCATCTCGCCTTATCGCATCAAGAATGAGAAACGGTTGAGGTTCTTCAAAGCGATGCCTGCGCCCTTAGCCACGGAGTGCAAGGGGTCTTCGGCCACATGGAACGGGATGTTGATCTTGTCCGTCAGACGACGGTCAAGTCCGCGCAGCTGTGCGCCACCACCGGAGAGCCAGATGCCGTTCTTCACGATGTCGGCATAGAGCTCGGGCGGTGTGTTCTCCAGGGCGGAGAGCACGGCATTCTCTATCTTGACGATGGTCTTGTCGATGCTGTGTGCGATTTCCTGGTAGCAGATGGACACCTCCATGGGCAGGGCGGTGACGCGGTTCGGGCCGTGCACCACGTAGTCCTCTGGAGCGTCGCTACCGAGGTCGGTGAGTGCCGAGCCTACGTTGATTTTGATGCGTTCCGCCATGCGCTCGCTGACCTTCACGTTGTGTTGGCGCGCCATGTAATCCTGGATGTCGGCGGTCAAGTCGTCACCTGCGGTGCGGATGGAGTTGTTGCTGACAATGCCACCGAGCGAGATGACGGCGATTTCCGTCGAGCCACCACCGATGTCGACAATCATGTTGCCTTCTGGTGCTTCCACGTCTATGCCGATGCCGAGGGCAGCAGCCATTGGTTCGAAGATGAGGTAGACGTCGCGTCCGTCGGCGTGTTCTGCCGAATCGCGCACGGCACGCAGTTCCACCTCGGTAGAGCCTGAGGGCACACCAATGACCATGCGCAGCGAGGGCGAGAAGAGGCGCGAACCAGTGTGCACCATCTTGATGAGTCCGCGCATCATCTGCTCGCAGGCAGAGAAGTCGGCTATCACACCGTCGCGCAGGGGACGGATGGTACGGATGTTGGCGTGTGTCTTCTCATACATCATCTTGGCTTCGTTGCCGACGGCTATCATCTTGTCGGTGCGACGGTCGAGGGCTACCACCGACGGCTCGTCGACCATGATCTTATCATCGCTGATGATGATGGTATTGGCCGTTCCGAGGTCCATGGCTATTTCCTGTACAAAGCTGAAAAATCCCATAGTTTTTCTGTGTTTCGTTTATTATCTTTCGGTTGTTTATTTCTTGTCGAACCATGCGTGGATGGCGGTGTCGTAGTGGCTGCTGACTCCGAAGGCGCGTGTGGCGAACATTCGGCGCTGCTCCAGCGTGGTGGCGGCTCCTTGCTTGTTGAGGATGTCGAGCAATACGCCGTACTCGGCCTTGGAGGGCACGATGACCACGTCGTTGAAGTTCTTGGCTCCAGCGCGGATGAGCGAGATGCCGCCAATGTCTATCTTCTCGATGATGTCAGCATCACAGGCTCCACTGGCCACGGTCTGCTCGAAGGGATAGAGGTCGACGATGACGAGGTCGATTTCCGGAATCTCGTACTGTTTCATCTGTCGCTGGTCGCCCTCGTTGTCGCGCCGCCCGAGGATGCCCCCGAACACTTTCGGGTGCAGGGTTTTGACGCGTCCGCCTAAGATGGAGGGATAGGTCGTCACATTTTCCACCTTCTCACACGCGTAGCCGAGGCTTTCGATGAAGGTCTGTGTGCCACCAGTGGAGAGGAACTTCACGCCCTCGCCATGGAGCTTTGCCAGCAACTCCTCCAATCCGTCCTTGTGGAACACGGAGACGAGTGCCGTCTTGATTTTCTTGGTTTCTTCCATAATGCAGTATAACGTTATATTGTCTGTCTGAATCGGCGTTTTTCGAAACGCTCTGCAAAGTTACAAAAAAGACCTTATATTACAATTCGTTTTCCTGGAAAATTTAACGCGCTCGGCAGAGAAAAAAATTTCCCAGTTAGGAAAATACATTTTCCCAGTCAGAAAAAAACGCAAAAAAAGATGCATCGAAGCAAAAATCGCTTGACGCATCCTTTCTCTCTCTCGTAGCGGGAGGGGGACCCGAACCCTCGACCTCCGGATTATGAATCCGACGCTCTAACCAGCTGAGCTACCCCGCCATGGGCTGAAAAGCGGGTGCAAAGGTAATGCAATCTTTTCAAATAACAAAACTTTTTCAGAAAAAACTTTGCCGTCTCGGTATTTTATCGTATTTTTGCACTTGCAACGAATTCAAAAAAGGAACAAAGTATGCATATTCTGAGGAAAGAATACCCCGTCTCCGCCAAGTCGCCACGCATCGTGTGGGACATGATAGGCAGCGCAGCAGGCATGCAGAAATGGCTGGCTGACCGCGTGACAGAAGACGGTGACCACTGGACATTCACCTGGGGAGAACCCTGGACCGAACGCGACACCAAGGTAGCGGAAGTGGTCGAAAGGGTCAAGCCCTGTTATATCCGACTGAAATGGGACTACCAGCAAGCTGACCCACAAGCCTACTGGGAGATGCGCATCGAACAGAGCGAACTGACTGGCCACATCCACCTCATTGTCACGGACTACGCCGAGGAGGAGGACATCGATGACCTCAGTGACCTTTGGGACAAGAACATGGAACACCTGCACCGCGCCAGCGGCCTCTAACCCCCACCACTCCCAGCCGCGAATGTTTCGAATCAAGAAATTAGACATTTTCATCGCCAAGCAGTTCGGACTGCTCTTCGTGGGCACCTTCTTCATCTGCCAGTTCGTACTGATGATGCAGTTCCTGTGGCGCTACGTGGACGAGATCATCGGTAAGGGATTGTCGCTCACCGTTATGGTTCAGTTCTTCTGGTACATGGGGTTGATGCTCATTCCCCAAGCCTTCCCCCTCGCCATCCTCCTCAGCTCGCTCATCACCTTCGGCAACCTCGGCGAAAGCTCGGAGCTAACGGCCATCAAGGCCGCAGGCATCTCGCTCATCCGCTCTATGCGCTCACTCACCGCCATCGTCTGCTGCATCTGCTGCATCTCGTTCTATTTCCAGGAGGTCATCGGCCCAGAGTCGTTCGTATCGTTCCGCCAGCTCCTCCTGTCCATGAAGCAGAAGAACCCCGAGATGGAAATTCCCGAAGGCATCTTCTACGACGGTGTGAGCGGCTCAAACATCTACGTCCAGCAGAAAGACCTCAAGACGGGTATGCTCTACGGACTGATGATCTTCCGCACCAACGGAGGCTACGACGACCACGCCATCATCCTGGCTGACTCGGGAACCATGCAGTCCACTGCCGAGAAAAAACACATCCTACTGACGCTCTACAGCGGCGAGTGGTTTGAAAACATGAAGCAGCAGGACATGGTCGGATCGGCCAACGTGCCCTATCGGCGCGAGACCTTCGCAAAGAAACGCATCCTGCTCGACTTCGACGGCGATTTCAACTTAGCTGACGCAGGTGGCATTGCCACAGACGCACGCTCGAAGGGTATGCGACAAATACTCCATGACCTCGACTCGCTGCGGGAATACAACGACTCGGTGGGACACGCCGTCTACTACGAAGCACGGAACAACTACCTCCGCCTGTCACCGACCAACCAGAAAGACTCACTAAAGGCCGTGGCCGCACTCAACAGCGGGAAGCTCAACTTCGACTCGGCATTCGCCAAACTGCCAGCCGACGTCAAGCAAAGCGTCATTCGAAGGGCGGCCGACAACGCACAGGCCGCCGCCACCGACCTCACCTTCAAGGCCGACTATTCGGCCTACCTCAACCGCAGTGAGCGACTGCACGAGATAGAAGCCATCAACAAGGTCACGCTGTCCCTTTCGTGCCTCATCTTCTTCTTCATCGGAGCACCCCTCGGAGCCATCATCCGAAAGGGCGGACTCGGCATTCCCGTCATCGTCTCTGTCCTCGTCTTCATCATCTACTTCATCCTGGAGAACACGGGCATGAAGATGGCGCGCGACGACAACTGGACCGTATGGTTCGGAAAACTCTTGGGCACGGCGGTCCTCACCCCCGTAGCCGCCTTCTTCACCTACAAGGCCAACAACGACTCCGTCGTGTTCAACATTGACCTCTACAAGTCCATGCTCATGCGACTGCTCGGCCTGCGTACGAAACGGCACATCAGCAGCAAAGAGGTCATCATTGAAGACCCTGACTACATCAGCGACGCGCAGCAACTGTTAGCCATCAACCAAGAGATACGACAGTACAACACGGAGCACCGACTGCTGCGCCTGCCCAACCCCATCAAGGTGTTCTTCCGTCCGGGCGACGACCAGAACGTGGAGCGCATCATCGGGAAGCAGGAGAACATCATCCGCGACCTAACAAACACGCGCGACCGCGCCATCATCACCTACCTCAATCGGCTGCCCATCGTGGCCACCCACGCCCACACGCGTCCGTTCCGCCGCAAAGGGCTCAACGCCATCACGGGGCTGTTCGTTCCGCTCGGACTCGTGCTCTACCTCCGCATGTGTCGCTTCCGCTTCCGGCTGTATAAAGACCTCGCGGCCATCACGCAGAACAACGAGCTTATCGCCAAGCGCATCACTGAAATGACAAAGACTGATTTCAACTCCCTATATATAATAAGGTGTAATACTGAAGAAACAACATGATTATGGAAACGCTCAAAGTAAATACCATAGAAGAGGCCGTTCAGGACTTCCGCGACGGCAAGTTCGTCATCGTCGTCGACGATGAAGACCGCGAAAACGAAGGCGACCTGATCTGCGCCGCTGAGAAAATAACACCGGAAAAGGTGAACTTCATGCTGAAATACGCACGCGGTGTGCTCTGTGCACCCCTCACCATCAGCCGCAGCATCGAACTGGATTTGCCCCACCAGGTGCAAGACAACACCTCGTTGCTTGGAACACCATTCACCATCACCATCGACAAGATCGAGGGCTGCTCCACGGGTGTCTCGGCATACGACCGCGCCGCCACCATCAAGGCACTGGCTGACCCTAACGCCACACCGCAGACTTTCGGTCGCCCTGGGCACGTCAACCCACTCTATGCTCAGGACAACGGCGTACTCCGCCGATGCGGACACACCGAGGCCGCCATTGACCTCTGTCACATGGCTGGTCTCTACCCCGCTGGCGCACTGATGGAAATCATGAACGACGACGGAACCATGGCGCGCCTGCCGGAACTCGTGAAGTTCGCCCAGCAGCACGACCTGAAAATCATCACCATCAAGGATATGATTGCCTACCGCCTGCAAAAGGAATCGCTCATCGAAGTCGGCGAAGAGGTTGACCTGCCCACCGAATACGGCCACTTCCACCTCATCCCCTTCCGGCAGAACAGCAACGGACTGGAGCACATGGCACTCATCAAAGGCGAATGGAAGGAAGACGAACCGCTGCTCGTCCGTGTACACTCATCGTGTATGACGGGCGACATTCTCGGCTCCCTGCGGTGCGACTGCGGCGAACAACTCCACAAAGCCATGCAGGCCATCGAGAAGGAAGGCAAGGGCGTCATCATCTATATGCAGCAGGAAGGGCGCGGCATCGGACTCATGAATAAGATTGCCGCCTACAAACTGCAGGAAGAAGGGCTCGACACCGTGGACGCGAACCTCCACCTCGGTTTCAAGGCCGACGAGCGCGACTATGGATGCGGCGCACAGATGCTCCGCCACTTAGGCGTCCACAAGATGCGGTTGCTCACCAACAATCCCGTCAAGCGCGTCGGACTGGAAGCCTACGGACTGGAAATCGTGGAAAACGTGCCCATCGAAGTCACACCCAATAAGTTCAACAGGCACTATCTCGAGACCAAGAAAAATCGCATGGGACACACCTTGCACCTCAAATAACCGCCATTTTGTTGCATTTTCGTGAAGAAAGCGTAAAAATCGGCAGATTTCTTTCGTAAAAAAGAAATAATTGACTACTTTTGCAAGTAAATCTACTCATACAAGACAAAGAATATGGCACAACTATCTGACCGACTCCAACGGCTGGCTCCCTCTGCAACACTCGCAATGTCGCAGAAGAGTTCTGAAATGAAGGCACAGGGCATTGACGTCATCAACATGAGCGTCGGTGAACCGGACTTCAATACACCAGATCATATCAAGGAAGCCGCCAAGAAGGCTATCGACGAGAACTACTCTCGCTACTCCCCAGTGCCTGGATACGCAGACCTGCGCAAGGCCATCGCTGACAAGCTCAAGAACGAGAACGGACTCGACTATACAGTCAACGAGATTCTCGTGTCAAACGGAGCGAAGCAGAGCGTATGTAACACCGTTATGGCACTGGTCAACTCTGGCGATGAGGTCATCATACCAGCTCCCTACTGGGTGAGCTATCCACAGATGGTCAAGTTGGCAGGCGGAACACCCGTCATCGTCGAAGCGGGCTTCGCGCAGGACTTCAAGATGACACCCGCGCAACTGGAAGCCGCCATCACGTCGAAGACCCGACTGCTCATCCTCTGCTCCCCGAGCAACCCTACGGGAAGTGTCTATTCCAAGGAAGAACTCCAAGGACTAGCCGAGGTCATCAAGAAACACGACGATCTCTTCGTGCTGGCTGATGAGATCTACGAGCACATCAACTACGTGGGACATCACGAGAGCATCGCACAGTTCCCTGACATGAAAGAGCGCAGCATCATCGTCAACGGTGTGTCGAAGGCGTACGCCATGACAGGCTGGCGCATCGGCTACATCGCCGCCCCAGAATGGATTGTCAAGGGCTGCAACAAACTGCAAGGACAGTACACCAGCGGTCCCTGCTCCGTCAGTCAGAAAGCCGCCGAGTTTGCATACACCCAGAGCCAAGAGTGCGTAGAGCAGATGCGTCAGGCATTTGAGCGCCGCCGTGACCTCATCGTGAAACTCGCCAAGGACATTCCCGGACTGGAGGTCAACGTACCGCAAGGTGCCTTCTACCTCTTCCCGAAATGCAGCAGCTTCTACGGCAAGAGCGACGGGAAAACCACCGTCAACAACTCCAGCGATCTGGCTCTCTATCTCCTCGAAAAGGGACACGTGGCTACGGTGGGTGGTGACGCTTTCGGCGACCCAGAATGCTTCCGCATGAGCTACGCCACCAGCGACGAAAACATCGTTGAAGCCATGCGAAGAATCAAAGAGGCGCTGGCGCAGTTGAAATAAAAATAAGGCTTTTGCGCGTTAAAAGTTCTTAATTGTGGCGATTGTACGCAACAAATGAGTATCTTTGCTAACGATAAAAGAACAAAAACGCCTAGAAAACGGGCGTCTAAAAACCGCAAATAGCATCAAATCAAAAACATATACAACTTTATTAATAACTAAAATTACATTCAAAATTATGGCAACTACAAAAAAAGCAGCCCCCGCCAAAAAAGGTCAGGGCTTTCAGGGAGTAAAAGGAGCATTCTGGATTATCGCTGTCTGCTTCGTTCTCGCAGTTTGTTTCTTCAAGTACTTCCTCGGTAATGCAGACCACATCAACCCTGCAAACGGTGAAGTAATTGATGGTAACATGTGGGGTACTATCTACAAAGGTGGTATCGTCGTTCCTGTGATTCTTACCCTTTTGTTCTCAGTTATCGCGCTGTCCATCGAGCGTGGTCTCGCTCTGAACACCGCTTTCGGTAAGGGCAAGCTCCCCAAGTTCGTGGCTAACATCAAGGCTGCCCTCAACGCCAACGATTTCGTAAAGGCTCAGGAGCTCTGCGACAAGCAGCGTGGTTCTGTGGCTAACGTAGTAGGTGCTTCTCTCCGCGCTTACAAGGAGATGGAAGCCGTTTCTGGCATCAAGAAGGCTCAGAAGATTGCTAAGATCCAGCAGGCTCACGAAGAGGCCACTCAGCTGGAGATGCCTACACTGACCATGAATATGCCTATCATCGCAACCATCGTTACCCTCGGTACGCTGACCGCTCTGTTCGGAACTGTGGTAGGTATGATCCGTTCGTTCGCCGCTCTGGCCGCTGGTGGTGGTGCTGACTCACAGGCTCTGTCGCTCGGTATTTCTGAGGCTCTGGTGAATACCGCATCTGGTATTTTGACCTCTTGGGTAGCCGTTGTGGCTTACAACTACTACACCAATAAGATTGACAAGTTGACATTCGCCCTCGACGAGGTTGGTTACTCCATTGCTCAGACTTACGAAGCAAACCACACAGAAGAGGCTTAATTTTTGCTAACCCTTTAAAATTTTATCACTATGG
>CAVAIX010000054.1:0-12375 GCA_963588695.1 Bacteroidaceae bacterium
GAAGATGCCCTCTGCAGCTGGCGAGCGGCAGATGTTTCCGAGACAGACAAAGAGTATGCTTTTTCGGTTCATGACGTGTTCTTTTTAAGGTTTCGCAGTAGACTGGGTGTCTGCCGTTGGTAGGGCGGTGCTGAGCCAGCGAGCCAGTTCGCAGGTCATCTGGTCGTGGAAGGCGAACGTGGAGCGGAAGCCCCAGCCGTGTCGACCTGTCGGGTATATATGCATGGAACAGGGTCTCTCGGCTTTCTGCATGGCCGAATAGAAGGCAATGCTATTCATAGGTGTTACCGCGCGGTCGTCGTTGCTGTGGAAGAGGATGGTGGGCGGTGTGTTGCTGTCTACGCGCATCTCGTTGGAGTATTCACACTCCGTTGCTGCGGAGGCCGTATCGGTCAGCAGTGCGTGGTGTGAGCCAAGGTGCGTCAGCTCTTTCTGCATGGAGATGACGGGGTAGAAGAGGATGGAGAAGGCCGGTCTGACACTGGCGTTCTTCGTGGTGGTGAGGGTGGCGGCAAGGTGTCCTCCTGCCGAGAAACCCATGACGCCGATGCTGTCGGGGTTGATGCCCCATTCCGTTGCCCGTTTCTTCATGATGCGCATGGCCTGCTCGGTATCGCGACTGGGCAGGGTGCGGTTGCCGTGCGGCAGGGTGTATTTCAATACGGCCACGGCCATCCCTTGACTATGGAAAAAGGGAATCCAGTCGAAGCCCTCGTGTTCCATCGCGTGGTGGGAGTAGCCGCCACCCGGACAGATGATGACCGCCCGACCAGTGCGCTTGTCTGCTGGTGCAGGGAAGACGGCCATCATGCCTTCCTTCAGTTCTTTCGGGTTCGTGGGGTGTTCGTCAGACCACAGACTGACGGCAGTGCCGTCCTGTGCTACGACACGGTTACTGCCCAGCAGTCCAAGGACAGCAGCGAGGATAATCAGTGTTTTCTTCATCGTTTATAGATCGTTTGTTGTTTGCAAGTCATGCGTTCATGTGGCGGCGTGCGAGTCCAATCTGATGGCGGTAGACCAGGCAGGCCAAAACGAAATAGACCAGTACCTGTGCCCACAGAACATGATATTCTGTCAGTACGTCGCTGAGTGTGCCACCCATGGAGTTCAGCCGGACATAGGCTCGGATGCCGAAGGTGGAGGGGAAGAGCCACGATACGCCCTGCCAGACACCAGGAATGTTGTGCTGTGGCCATGACACACCGCTGAGGAATAGGAGTGGGACACTGGCAAAGACAATCAAGAGCATGACATTCTCACGGTAGCGCACCATGCACGACACAGAGATGCCGAAGAAGATGCAGGCCAGGATGTAGGGGAACATGATGGCCAGTAAGTCCTGCCAGTGTGCTAAGCAGGGGAAATCGAAGATGCGTGGCACGATGACGGTGAGCCAAGTACCTATGATGGCGTAGACCATGAAGTAGGCCAGTGCCTTGCCCAAAACGATGCGGAACGTGCCGTGGTAGTGCTTCTGTATCGGCACGAGGTCTTCGAAGCGGTTGTTCTCGCGGGCGGAACCAGCTGCCAGCCCGATGCCTAAGGCCAGCGTCTGCTGGAGGATGAGTATCAGCACTGCGGGCAGAATGAACGAGCCGTAGCCGCCCGAGGGATTGTAGATGGGCTGTGCGTCGCTGTCCAGTGGACAGGTGAGTATCTCATTCTCCCGATCGGTCTGCTTCCCCGACAGTTGTATCTGTATCTCCCCGTTCATCTGTTGGGTGACGGACACGGCAGTCATATAGGCCGCCTTGTAGGTCAGCATGGTACTCATATCGCAGTAGACGGCCACGGCGGTCTGCTCCATCCGATTCAACTTGTTTTGGAAATCGGCTGGGATATAGTAGATGGCTCTTGCCGCCTGTCTGCCGACAAGGTTCTTGGCTTCGTCCATGTTGGAGGCATAGGCCACCACCTTCACGTCGGGCGTTGCGTCGCAGGAGCGGATAAACTGACGACTGGCGGAGGAGTGACACTCGTCAACAACGACGACGGGTACCTCGCGCACCAACTCGTTGTTGTAGATCCAGGAATAGAGTAGGGGATAGCCTAAGGGCACGAGGATGAAGAAGATTAACACGCCCTCGTCCTTGAAGATCTGACGCATCTCTCCCTTCCAGATGTAGCAGGCATCTCGGATGCCGTCGAGTATGTTGTGGAATAAACGATTCATCATGGCGCGTCAGGGGATATAGACATAGTTCAGCATGGCATTGCGAATCTTCGGAGCCACCAATATGGGCAGCAGGGCGAAGGCCACGAGAGCGACGATGTGCAGCCAAGCATCGGCCAATGGATAGTCATTGAAGATGCACATCTGGTAGATCATGAAATAATGGCGCAGGGGAAACAGCCACGCCAGTGACTGTAGGGGGCCGTCCATGGCCATGACGGGGAAGGCTGAGCCTGCCATGGAGAAACTCAGCACGCCCCACAGCGAGCAGACGCTCATGGACATTCGGAGCGAGGGCATCAGTCCGAAGGCAAAGATGCCGAAGCCCAGCGAGGCCAGTACCTGCAATAGGGTGAGCAGGACGATGCACCCTGTGCCACCGGGATGTGGGAAACCGAGGATGCCGTAGACATAGAAAGCGTAGACCATGGTCAGTGTCAGGAAGATGAGTAGGTGGGGCGTGAATTTCCCGAGGAGTGCCACCCATGCCTTGTTGCCGGCCATCTCCATCCATTGCTTGGAACGTCCGAACTTCATCTCGCTACCGATGGTGTAGGGCGTGATGAGAAACATAAACAGCATCATAACACCCGGCACCAGCATGGTGGACAGGTAGACGTTATAGTCTGTGGTGGGATTGTTAATCGGATGCAGGTCCACCTTGATGGGTTGCAGAAAGGTCTGCGCCTGTTCGTCGGTGAAGCCCTTGGCGCGCAGGGTGGCCTGTCCGACGGCTGCGGAACCTAAGGTGGTAATGGTACGGAGGTCGCTGTAGAGGAGTGACCCTGCCACTACCGAGGTCTGTGTGTAGTAAAAGGAGATTTTTGGCTGGCGACTGGCCAGGAGGTCGTCTGTCGTGCCTTCGGGGATATAGAGGAAGGCGTAGATCTTGTTTTCCTGTATGGCTTGCCGTGCCTCGGCCACACTCGGATAGCGAGCCACAACCTTGGAGGTCTGTAAGGCGTCCAGTCTGCGGATGATGGCACGGGTGGTGGAGGAGTTGTCAAGGTCAACCACGCCCACGGGCATCTCCAGCGGTTTTCCCTCATACATCATCGAGGTGAAGAGAAACATCACCAACAGGGGGAACACCACCATACAGAGTAGGTAGATGTGGTTGTGGCAGATGATGCCACATTCACGCACCGCAATCTCGTATATTTGCCGAAGCTGTTTCAAAATATTGCGTCAGGGATGATTTGTTTTTAATCGTTTAGTCCTGTATGACGAGGGACATACCTGGGCGGAGTCCTTCCATGGCTTGCGTCGGACGAGCCTTCACCTCAAAGGTCTTTAGGTCATACTGCCCGTTGGCCTTCGTAGCCTTCCAGACGGCGTAGGAGCCTTGGTCCTTCATGTAGTAGACCTTCATGGGGATGGTCTTGTTGAAGGCTGGAACAAAGGCGTTGAAGGTGGCGCCGACACTGAGTCCGTTCAGCTGATCCTCACGGACGTTGAAGGTGCCCCAGATGTCGCTCATGATGGAGATGGTCATAATGGGCGAGCCTGTCCCGATGAGTTCACCCACCTTAGGATAGATATTGCTGACCTCGCCCTCCATCTGTGCCACCTGTACGGTCTCGTTGATGTAGGAGTTGACTTCCTGCACGGCACCGCGTGCTCTGCCCACCAGTGCCTGTGCGGCCTGCTTCTCCTCGCGGCGTGCACCGTTGCGTGCCATACTGTACTGGCTCTCAGCGGCCTTGGCTTGGGCTTCCATGGCCTTGTAGTTGGCAAACGCCTCGTCGCGCTTCTGCTCGCTCATGACACCCTCGTCGAAGAGACGCTGTACGCGCTGGTACGACTTTTGGGCGATGTCGAGGCCAGCCTTGGCCTGCTGCCATACCTGGAAGGCACCCTGTATCTGTTCGCGGCGTGCACCATTGCGCGCCATTTCCTCCTGTGCTGCTGCGGCATTCTCGGCACTCTGCGCCTGTTCCATCTTTGCGCGCACCTCGGGCGCATCGAGGATGGCCAGTGTGTCGCCGACTTTTACGTAGTCTCCTTCCTTGACACGAATCTCGAGGATGCGTCCAGGCACTTTGCTCGACACCCGGTATTCGCTGGCCTCCACCTGTCCTTGGATGTTCTCTTTCTCATGGCTGAAGGCGAGGAAGCCGATGACTCCCACGACAACCACGACGGCAGTGAACCCGAAGATGGCTAATAGCACGTTGCTATGCTGTGATTTTGCTGACATAATATCTTTTCTCCTTTTTTTCAATCCTTATAGTACGGTTCATTTCTCTCTCTTAGTTTTCCAGTGTGCCAAGGGCTTTCTGCAGGTTGGTCTGGCTGAGGCGCACATCGATTTCTGCGTCAATCCGTTGCGACTGTGCCTGCAGCCAGGCGGTCTGTGCCTCCATGACGGTGGTGGACTGGATGACGCCCTCGCGGAATCCGATGTTGGCGGTGCGCAGGTTCTCTTCCGCCCTGCGGGTGCTGGCCTTCGCCAGTTTCAATTTCTTGCTGGCCTCGTTGAGGCGGAATGAACTTTGGTTGACCTGCAGTTCTATCTTCTCCTTCACCTCGTCCAGTTCCAGTGCGGCAATGGCGCTCGCGCCCTTGGCGGCACGCACCTTATAGGCTACATCACCCCAGTTCCACACGGGCACGCGCACCAGTACACCGATGTTCCAAACGCCTGCGAACTTGCGTTCGAAACCGTTATATACGTTGGGGTTGCTGATGGCATATCCGCCCACGATGGCCACCTGTGGCAGGTTGCCAGCCTTGAGCAGTTTGACGGACTGTTCGCTCATGTCGAGTGTGTTCTGCAACATGCGTATCTCTGGGCGTTGGCCGAGGGCTACGGCCACGTCGGCCGTACAGCCGGAGGCGTTCTGTGCGATGTCTCCGCTGTCTTCGTCGGCCAGTGTGATGGAGCCGTCCATGGGCAGGCCGCAGAGCTGTGCCAAGTACATCTTGGCCAAGGCCAGTCCGTCGTCAACCTTAGCGAGGGTCATCTCGGCCTCGTTGACCTTGACGCTGACGCTGAGACCTTCCGAGCGTGTTGCCACTCCTTCGGCGATCATTTTCTCTACATCACCGTTCAGTTTCTTCACCAGTTCGAGGTAACTCTGTGCCAGTTTCTGCTTATGGCGCAGTGAGACAACCTGCCAGTAGGCCTGATCGATGTTGTAGAGCGTGAGTTGTCGCTCGGCCTCGGCACTGTTGGCGGCCATCTGCTCTCCCAGTGTGGCCATGCGGTTGGCGGCGGTGATCGCTCCACCCATATAGACAGGCTGGGTCACCATGATGGCACCTGCCCAAATGTTGCGTGTGTCGGTATGGAAAGCGTCGACGATGCCCGTGCCTGCCTGGTTGAGCGTCCCAGTCACACTCCTGATGCCGGCCGTCAACTGTTGGCTGATGCCTTCCTGTGTGAAACCGAGTTGGCCGAGTTGTTGCCAGACGCCCTGCGGAATTGACTGCATGAACTCGCTGGCCTTTCCGCCGAGTGTGGTTGCTGCATGGGTTCCGAGGTTGCCGAGTGCCTTTTTCTGGTCGTCGCTGAGCAGCGATATTTCACGGCTTGTATATTCGTAGCCTGCCAGTGCCGTGACACGGGGCAGGTACTTGGTGCGAGCGGACTTGCGCATGTTGGTCGCAATGTTCTGCTTGACTCGCGCCATCGCCAGCTGTTTGTTGTTGTGGAGTGCCAACTGTCGACAACTGTCCAGCGTGAGCGCCGACTGCGCCCCGACAGGCAGTGCCACCCAGGTGGCCAACAGATATCCTGCTATACGTCTCATATAGTAATATATATAATAGGTGTATCTACGTTTTTCGTTTTATTTTTCCAATTCAATGGTGCGTGCGCCTATCTCGTGGCCGTCGGCAATCACCTGGACACGGTAACTGCCGGGAGTCAGTGTGGCCTTGGGTGCGAACACCTCGATCAGTTTCTCTTCTCCGGTGTATTCCACCTCCTTCTTGGCGGTGCAGGAAATCTGCTGCCCCTCAAAGGCGCACTGCACACCACCGTTCATCACGTTGCCAGCAGGGGTCAGCACACGGACATAGACCGTGCGCATGCCGTTCTGTGCCGTCACGTTGCGGGTTAGGACGAAGCGTATCTTCATCTGTGTCGAACCGCTGATCTTGTGGGGATGCTTCACGCGATCCTGCGCACTGGAGGAGAACATCTTCTTGTAGAGCATCACGATGTCGATGTTGGCGGCGTTGAGCTGTGCGGCCACGGCCACCTTCTCTGAGAGCGACATGTTGTCGGAGGCTAAGGCCTGGTTCTGCCGGTTCGTGCTGGCCAGTTCTCCGCGCACGCGGTTGTTCTCGTTCATCAGCTCCGCATTGATGCGGTTGAGCGAGTCTATCTCCATGACGTAGCTGCGGAGGATGCTGCGCACCCGTGCGAGTTCCTTCTTCAGTCGCGTGATTTCTGCGGCATCGTCCGATTTTGTCTGTTTCAGTTCGGCCAGCAACTGTCGTGTGCGCTCCTGTTCGCGCGTTAACTGCTCCACGATGGAGTCGTTGTTGATGCGCGTCTTCATCTCATTGTATTGGTCGGCGAACTGTTGGTACTCGTTTTCCATTTCTTTCTTGTCGAGTGCCGCCAGTTCCTGCATATCCTTGTTGGCCTGTTTCTGCTGATTGAGGCTGAAGGCGAGATAGGCCACACCACCCACCAGCAGTGCGATGACAATGCCCACCGCCACAGTGATTGCAATTTTCTTGTTCATATACGATTCTGTTTAAAATCCGTTCATCTACTACTGAGGTGCAAAATTAAGGATTTTCCGCGAAACGACAAAGGAAACCTGAAAAAAGATGCTGGATTTACTATACCATGGCCATAGTCGAAAACTTTTTGTGCCTTGCGAAGGTAAAACTTTTATTGTTTGAGCGAAAGAAAAACGGTCTAATTAACTTTATTGCCAGACGATCGCAGGTTTGGCCACACCGTTCGTGCTGTAGCACCGAATCCCGCCACTACAGAATAGCAGACTCGCCGGTTCTGTCTACTCACGTTTTCGTTTAGAGCGGTTTGTATTCCACAAAAGCCTCCATGGCCTCATAGCACGCCAAGCCTAATTCATCGTAGAGACGAGCTGTGGCGCGGTTTCTATCCTCGGCACGCTGCCAGAAGAGGCGCTCATCGTTACCGAGGAACGGGGCACTCTCCATCTGCGACTGGTGCTTGAGGATGGAGTTGCGCTTAGCCCTCAACTCTTCAGGGCTGAGCGGCACACACATCTCGATGTTTTCGATTTCCCATTCGGCCCATGCGCCGCGATACATCCATATCCGGCAGTCGTCCAGCCATTTTGCTCCAGCTTCCTTTTCCAGGTCGATGGCCGCCAGCACCGCGTCGGTACACTTACGGTGTGTGCCGTGGGGGTCGGCCAAGTCGCCTGCCACATAGATCTGATGAGGCTGTACGGTCTGCAGCAGGTGGCGCACAATGTCCACATCCTTCTCCGTCATGGGTAGTTTTTGAATCTTGCCGCTTTCGTAGAACGGCAAGTCGAGGAAATGGACGCGGCTCAGCGGTATGTTATTGTAGGTGCAGGCCGTGCGCGCCTCGCCTCGGCGGATCAGTCCCTTGATGGTCAGAATGTCGCGCGGGTCGCTGTCGCCGTCTTTCTTGTTCGCGAAGAACGCCTTGATTTCCTTGTATTTGTCAGCGATGATGCTGTCCTTCGAGTCGGCGAAGAGCTGGTTGAACCCGTTGATGAAGTGCATGAAGCGCGTTACCTCTTCGTCGCCCACGGCAATATTTCCCGAGGTCTCGTAGGCCAGGTGCACTTCGTGTCCCTGCTGTACGAGGCGGCGAATCGTGCCGCCCATCGAGATGACGTCATCGTCGGGGTGGGGCGAGAACACGATGACTCGTTTCGGGAACGGCTTTGCCCGTTCCGGACGGTAGGTGTCGTCAGCATTGGGTTTGCCACCTGGCCATCCCGTGATGGTGTGTTGCAGGTCGTTGAATATCTTAATATTGGCATTATACGCTGAGCCGTAGCGTGCCAATAGTTCGCTCAGTCCGTTCTCGTTGTAGTCTTTGTTGGTCAGTTTTAGAATGGGTTTGTGCAACTTCTGGCAGAGCCATACCAAGGCCGAGCGAACGAGTTTGTCAGTCCACTGACAGTTGGTGACCAGCCACGGGTGCTCGATACGGGTGAGGTGAGCAGCTGCACTGAGGTCGAGCACCACCTGTGCGTTAGGATGGGTCTGCAAGAATGTAGCCGGCAGGGTGTCCGTGATCTGCCCTTCCACCACCTTCTGCATGATTTCCGCCTTCTCCTCGCCCCAAGCAGTTAGGAATACCGTCTTGGCGGAGAGTAGGGTGGCAATGCCCATCGTCAGTGAACAGGGTGGCACCTGCTCCTTCGTACCGAAGCTGTTCTCCATCTCCTCTCGGGAGGTGTTTCCTATCAGGATGAGGCGTGTGATGGAATGGATGCCAGAACCTGGCTCGTTAGCCGCGATGTTACCCATACGTCCGATGCCCAGTAGCGTCACGTCGATACCCCCGAAGGTGCTGATGCGCTGTTCGTAGAGTCGGCAACTGTCAAAGACCGCCTCCTGACCGACGCTCCCGTCCAGAGTAAAGATGTTCTGCGGTTCGATGTCGATGTGGTTGAGAAACCGCTCTTTGAGTTGATTGATGCTTCGGATGGTGCTGTCCTCTTGGAGCGGATAGTACTCGTAGGCATTGAATGCGATGACGTTTCTGAAACTGAGTTTCTTCTCCTTGTGTTTCTTGATCAGTGCCTCGTAGACTGGGGCAAGCGACAGGCCTGTGCCCAGAGCCATCACATAGTATTTCCCACTGTGTTGTGCGGCAAGGATTTCCCGCTCGATGTAGTCAGCGATGTGCGTTGCCCCTTCTTGAGAAGAAGCAAAGATGTCGGTGTGGATTTTCTCCATACGCGAGATTTCCGAGTATTCCACGGTTGTTTTCGGTTTGTAATACTCGACGGGTACTTTGTTGAGTACGATTTGAGAACTTAAGTTCAGTCTCATGGTGTATATATAATTTAGATTTAGTTTAATATGCCTTTTTGTGTGGTCGTTTTCAAAGCTTCAGTGCTTTGATGTTACAAAGTTATTAAATAATCTGATGGATTACATAATTACGCAGTTAATTATTCTTAACCCCATAAAATTCTTTCTTATCGAGGATTATCCGTACTCTGGCCTTCGGCCGAAGATAGGCGGTACCTCGGAAAACAAAGAAAAAACAAGTTTTTCTTTGTATTTCTCTCGGTTTGCACTATCTTTGTGGTCAAATGAGATGAAAACCACTTCGATGGTGTGATTAATCAACGAAAATATGAAAGAGATGACAGAACTTGAAAAGATGCGGAGTGGACTGCTGTACGATTACGCCACTCCAGAGGTGGAGGCCAGTTGGAAGCACGCCCGCACCTTATGTGCTCGGTTGCAAACCATGACAGTGCATGACGACGACTATCGTGCGGTGATAGAAGACCTCATTCCTGGTTTCCCAACGACCTCAGAGCTGATACCACCCTTCCACTGTGACCACGGCAGCAGCATCACCGTCGGCGAACACGTGTGTATCAACTACAACTGCACGATGCTCGACGAGGGTCCTATCACCATTGGCAACCATGTACTCATCGGTCCCAACTGCAGTTTCTATACGCCCCAACACCCGAAGGACTATCTGCAGCGCAGGCAACCGACAGAAACGGGCCATCCGATAACCGTCGGCGACGACACGTGGATCTGTGGCAACGTAACCATCTGTCCCGGTGTCACCATCGGGGCACGCTGCATCATCGCCGCTGGAAGTGTTGTCACGAAAGATATTCCCGACGACAGTATGGCGGCTGGCAATCCTGCCGTGGTCAAGAAAAAGTTGACACCGCAGAAATAAAGACACGGATTGTTTTTGCCATGTCGGAATTTATCCGTATCTTTGTCGCACTAAACAAACAACAACAGAAAATATGATAGACGTCAAGCAGACATTAGCCGCCGCTGAAGAGCGCATGGAAATGGCCGCCATGTTCCTGGAAGAGGAGCTGGGGCGCGTGCGCGCTGGCCGTGCCAACGTGGCCATCCTCGATGGCGTGCGTGTAGACTCCTACGGCTCGAAAGTGCCCTTGAACCAAGTGGCCAACATCTCCACACCTGATGCGCGCACCATCGCCATCAAACCGTGGGACAGGAAGCAAATCCGTGACATCGAGAAGGCCATCATGGACTCTGATGTGGGCATCACGCCTGAGAACAATGGCGAGGTGATCCGCTTAGGTATTCCGCAGCCCACCGAGGAGCGCCGCCGCGACTTGGTGAAGCAGTGCAACAAGATAGCCGAGAAGGCCAAGGTGGAGGTGCGCAACGTACGTGCCGACATCAAGGATAAGCTGAAGAAGGCTGTCAAGGACGGACTTTCTGAGGATCTCGGAAAGGATGCTGAGGCCGACCTGCAGAAGGTGCACGACAAGTACATCAAGAAACTGGATGACTTGATGGAGGCTAAGAACAAGGAAATCATGACCGTTTAAGGCGCGTGAAAGGACTCGTCATCAAGAACACTGGCAGTTGGTACACCGTCCTCACGGACGATGGATTAACTGTCGACTGTAAGATAAAGGGCAATTTCCGCCTGCGCGGCATCCGCTCTACCAATCCCGTGGCCGTGGGCGACCGTGTGGAACTGGTGGCCAGCGGAGAAGGTACTGCCTTCATCACCGAGATTGAAGACCGTCGTAACTATATCATCCGTAAGTCCATCAATCTCTCCAAACAAAGCCACATCCTTGCCGCTAACGTCGACCAAGCACTGTTAGTGGTCACCGTGGCACGCCCCGAAACCAGTACCACCTTCATTGACCGCTTCTTAGCTTCTGCTGAAGCCTACCGCGTGCCAGTCATCTTAGCCTTCAACAAGACGGACACGCTGGACGACGGTGAACGACACCTCCAACAGCAGATGATACAACTCTACGACACGGTGGGCTACGAGTGTCATGAGGTCTCTGCCGTAACGGGCGACGGGGTAGGGGAGTTGGTCGGGAAACTCACGGGAAAAACTACACTGCTCAGTGGCAACAGCGGTGTGGGTAAGTCAACCCTCATCAACCGCATCCTTCCAGACGCTCACCTACGGACAGCGGAAATCAGCGATGCCCACAACACGGGTATGCACACCACGACCTTCAGTGAGATGCTACGCCTGCCCGACCAGAGCGGCTGGCTCATCGACACACCGGGCATCAAGGGTTTCGGCACGTTCGATATGGAGCGCGAGGAACTGACCAGCTATTTCAAAGAAATCTTCGAGTTCTCCAAGCAGTGTCGTTTCAGCAACTGCACCCACACCCATGAGCCAGGCTGTGCCGTCCTCAAAGCGGTGGAGAACCACTACATCGCACAGAGCCGCTACCAAAGCTATCTCTCCATGCTTGACGATAAAGATGAGAACCGCTACCGCGAAGCCTATTGACGGCTGTTCGCGGTAGCGGCTCTCTTGTAATGTGCCACTGGAGGTGACAAGATGTCACTCACCGATGGTGATGGTGTATTGCGCCATAAACGAGGCACCAGGCAACAGATGGTTCATCACGGGCTTGTCCTTGAACTCCCCCTTCCATCCGCGTGGGTCGCCCAGTCCGTACCACGGTTCGAGACATACAAACGAAGCTTTCTTCCCGTAAGGACTCCAAAGGGCTAACGCTGGACACTTATAGTCGAGTGTCACAGCGGGGCGACCGTCAGTGTCAAGCAGGGAGACATGGTGCGTCTGCCCCTTGTGGAAGGTCACAGCATCGTCCTTGAAGAACGCATTGTCAAAGTGTATGATGCCCTTGTCCGCCTTTGCCGGAATCTCCGTCATCTCGTAGCTGCCGTCAGCAAACCCCTTCAGTGTCGTCATCGGCTGCGTGTTGTCCATCACCAGCGTGCCTTTCAGCTCGCCACCCTTCTCCATGCCAGGCACGTTGAAGGCTGGGTGCCCACCGATCTGGAAGTGTATTTCCTGTGTGTCGGTGTTCTCCACGTGCCACGTCACCACCACCTTATTGCCGTCAATCCGGTAGCTGATGGCCAGATTGAAGTGGTAGGGATATACCTTCAGCGTCTCCTCGTTGTCGTGGAGGGCAAAGGTCACGCGATCCTTCGACTGGCTGATGAGCGTGAAGGGCGTGTCGCGTGCAAAGCCGTGGCGCGGCAGGTGATACTCCTTGCCCTGCACGGTGTATGTG
>CAVAIX010000055.1:0-12307 GCA_963588695.1 Bacteroidaceae bacterium
GCCCTGTGCGGTGATGCCCAGTTCGCGAGCAGCCCGATAGGAGAGGTCTATGACACGTCCACGGACGAAGGGACCGCGGTCTATCACGCGCACGATGACCTCCTTGCCGTTAACGGGGTTTTTCACCTTGAGGAGGGTGCCGAAAGGATGGGTGCGGTGGGCACAGACCAAGCTGTCGTTGTGGAGACGCTCTCCACTGGCAGTGCGCGCCCCGTTCGAGCGTTTGGAATAGAAGGTGGCCTTGCCTTTCTGTTGTGCCACTGCGGTCATTCCAAAGGCGGAAAACACCACCAAGCAGACGGCATACAGGTACTTTTGCAGGATTCTTAGTTGTTGTTGTATGCTTCTAATATTCACAGTTATACCTATTTCTCGTTTACAAAGGTAATATTAATATTTGTAAATCAGACATCCTTTAATATAATTTGGCAATTTGGCTGATTAAAACAGGGTTCGCCCGGGGGCTATTTTCTTGACCAGACTCAAATGATCGATCGATCCAGATCAAACAATCAATCGATCCAGATCATTTGATTAATCGATCCAGATCATTTGATACATTGAGTCTGCTCATTTTTTCGGTCGAGTTTGGTGCAAAGAAAAACAGTGTTTTCCTTTGCATTTCTCTCGGTTTGCACTACCTCTGCCGCTGCGCGTCGAAGGTACTTTCGCTCGGAAATGCTCAAATAAATTTGGCATTTCCCTCACTTAATCGTACCTTTGCAGGTGAAACAAACTGCAATTATGACTAAAAACATTTATCTTTTGACACTGCTCTTGCTGCTGTGCGGCAGTAGCGTCACTGCCCAGAAACGGGCGAAGTATGAATTCAAGCGTAACCTGCCCGTCTATGCAGACTCGCTGCTGGCCGATATGACCTTCCCGTTGGCTTGGGGCAACAGCGACATACGCGATTTCGATGAATGGAGAAAGGTGGCCAGACAGAAGGTGCTCGACTGTATGCTGATGCCGCCACCACCGCCCGCAAAAGGCTACGAGACAGAGGTGCTGTATGAGGAACAGCGCGATGGCTACAAAGCCTTTAAGATTGCCATTCGCCTTTCGCGCTACTATACCGTGCCTGCCTATGTGCTCGTGCCAGACGGTAAGGGGCCGTTCCCCGCCGTCAACCTGCTCCACGATCACGGCGGACATCTCTTCATCGGGAAAGAGAAGATGATACGGCCGTTGGCCTGCGAGGACTCGACCGTTATCCGCGATGCCGACGACTGGGCGAAAGGCTATGAGGGACAGTTCTTCGGTGACTATCTGGCGCAGCATGGCTATGTGGCTTTCTCTGCCGATGCACCGATGTGGGGGGAGCGCGGCCAGATGGAAGGTGCGCAGCGCGACCGCTACGACATGATTGCGGGTAACATGATGATGTATGGCATCGACCTGTCCGCATGGATGACATACGACGACATTGCAGGAACGGAGTTTCTCGCACAGATGCCAGAGGTGGATGCTTCGCGGATTGGGTGCACTGGCTGGTCGATGGGGGGCTACCGTGCCTGGATGCTTTCGGCGCTGTCCGACCGCATCAAGGTGGGTGCCTCCGTCTGCTGGATGACAACCGTTGACGAGCAGATGAGTTTCAAATATAGTCGGACGGAGAACGGTGGCTTTGCCAACTGCTTTCCAGGACTGCGCCGTTGGCTGGACTACCCTCATGTGGCCAGCCTCGCGTGTCCGAAACCGATGTTGTTCATCAATGGTTCACAGGACAAGCTCTTCCCCGTGGCAGGGGTAGAGAAGGCGTTTGCCACCATGCACCGCACATGGGAGAGCCAGGGTGCAGGCAGCCAAATAGAGACGGAACTTTGGGATATGCCCCATAGTTGCGGACTCCGTGTCCAACAGCGTGTGCTTGACTTCTTGAAGAAACACCTATAACAAAAGGAAGCCTTACTTAACATCTTTAGGCTGTTTCAGTGTCAAGCTACTTCCCAGAAACAATCCTGCGAATGTCGTTGAGCTTGTTCAGCGCTTCTACGGGTGTTAGGTTGTTGATGTCTAATTCCAGAATCTCATCGCGGATCTGGCAGAGCACGGGATCGTCCAGTTGGAAGAACGACAGTTGCATGCCTTCGCGGCTGTCGGCAATGGCAGCTGTCGGCTTGCCGACGGTGCCCACCTGTGCATTGTCGGCCTCCAGTTGTCGAAGGATGACATTGGCGCGCTTGACAATGGATTTAGGCATTCCTGCAATCTCTGCCACATGGATGCCGAACGAGTGTTCCGATCCGCCTTTCGACAGTTTGCGCAGGAAGATGACCTTGCCGTCCTTCTCCTTCACACTGACATTGTAGTTGCAGATGCGCTTGAAGTTCTTCTCCATCTCGTTCAGTTCGTGGTAATGGGTGGCGAAGAGCGTGCGAGCCTGTGCCCTCGCATTCTCATGCAGGTATTCCACGATGGCCCAGGCTATCGAAATACCGTCATAGGTGCTGGTGCCACGTCCCAGTTCGTCAAAGAGAACGAGTGAGCGTGGGGTTACGTTGTTCAGAATATTGGCCGCCTCTGTCATCTCCACCATGAAGGTTGATTCGCCCAATGAGAGGTTGTCGCTGGCTCCCACACGTGTGAATATTTTGTCCACCAATCCGATGCGTGCACTGTCTGCTGGCACGAAGCATCCTGTCTGTGCCATCAATACGATGAGGGCGGTCTGGCGGAGCAGGGCAGACTTACCAGCCATATTAGGGCCAGTGATGATCATGATCTGCTGGTGCTGGCAGTCCAGTTGGATATCGTTGGGCACGAAGTGTTCGCCGATAGGGAGTTGTTGCTCGATGACGGGATGCCGCCCCTGTCGGATGTCTATCACGTCCGACTCATCGATGACGGGGCGCACATAGTGATATTCTTCCGCTACCTTTGCCGCAGACAGCAGGCAGTCGAGATAGGCCACGGCTCGTGCGTCGGTCTGTAGCTGTGGGATGATGCCCTGCAGTGCGGTGACCAGTTCGGTGAAGAGCCGTTGTTCCAAGGAAAGAATCTTTTCCTCTGCTCCGAGAATCTTTTCTTCGTATTCCTTCAGTTCCTGAGTGATGTAGCGTTCGGCCTGCGCCAGAGTCTGCTTGCGAATCCAGTCGGCGGGCACCTTGTCCTTGTACGTGTTGCGCACCTCTAAATAGTAGCCGAACACGTTGTTGTACCCGATTTTCAGCGAGGCGATGCCCGTCAGTTCGGTCTCCCGTTCCTGTATCTTCATCAGGTAGTCCTTGCCCGAATAGGCCATCTCGCGGAGTTCGTCGAGTTCGGTATTGACACCACTGCGTATCACACCGCCACGTTGCACCAGCTGTGGTGGGTCGTTGTTGACCTCATGGGCAATCCTGTCGCGCAGTGTCTCGCACAGTTGCAACTGACTGCCGATACGGGTAATGGCCTCGTTGTCGGCAGCGAGGCACGCTTGTCTAATGGGTTCGAGCGCTTGCAGTGCCGTCTTCAGCTGCACCACCTCGCGTGGTGACACCCTACCTGTGGCGACTTTTGAGGCGATGCGTTCCAGGTCACCGATGCGCTGCAACTGTTCGTCTACACACTGGCGGAACTCTGGTTGGCGGAAGAAGTAGTCCACTACGTCCAGCCGTTCGTTAATGCGCTTGGCCTCCTTCAACGGAAAGACGATCCAGCGGCGCAGCAGGCGACCGCCCATAGGTGACACGGTGCGGTCTATCACCGAGAGCAGGGAGGTGCCGCCCTCCTGCATGGTGTCTAATAGTTCGAGTGAGCGCACCGTGAACTTGTCGAGGCGCACATAGCAGTCCTCCTCGATGCGTTTCAGTGCGGTGATATGGGAAATCTGGTTGTGATAGGTCTGTTCCAGATACTGTAGGATGGCACCGGCGGCTACGAGTCCGTTTGTCAAGTGTTCTACGCCAAAGCCTTTCATCGTCTTCACCCCGAAATGGCGCAACAGCTTCTGCATGGCGGTCTGTTCGGCAAATGCCCAGTCTTCCATCTCGTAGGAGCAGAGACGCGTACCGAAGTTCCGCTCAAAGTCGGCCTTGCGGTTGCGGTTGTAGAGCACCTCCTTAGGTTGGAAGTTCGACAGCAACTTCTCCACGTAGTCGGCAGTGCCCTCGCCAGTAAGGAACTCACCCGTTGAGATGTCGAGGAATGCCACACCGCAGAGGCCTTTACCGAAGTGGACAGCAGCAAGGAAATTGTTTTCCTTGTAGTTCAGCACGTTGTCCTGCATGGCCACACCTGGTGTCACCAGTTCGGTGATGCCGCGCTTCACGAGTTTCTTGGTCAGTTTTGGATCTTCCAGTTGGTCGCAGATGGCCACCCGCATACCAGCACGGATGAGTTTTGGTAGATAGGTGTCCAGTGCGTGGTGTGGGAATCCAGCCATCGCGTCACCCTGCGTACCGCTCGCTCCGTTGTTACGGTGCGTCAGTGTGATGCCCAGCACCTGCGAGGCCGTGATGGCATCATCGCAATAGGTCTCGTAGAAGTCGCCACAACGGAACAGCAGCAGCGCCTCAGGGTGTTTCGCCTTGAGGTCGAAAAACTGTTTCATCATCGGTGTGAGTGCCTTTTCCTTCGTTGCCATCGTCGCTGGTTGTTAGAGGGTTTGTCCTTGTTCCTTGGTGCGGAAGGCCAGTGCGTACATCCGCATCTGCTTGACCATGGCTAAAAGGCCGTTGCTGCGTGTCGGTGAGAGGTGCTCCTTCAGTCCGATGCGCTCAATGAAATAGAGGTCGGCATCCAGAATCTCCTGTGGGGTATGTCCGCTGAGTACGCGAATCAGCAGTGCTACGATGCCTTTCACAATGAGGGCATCGCTCTCAGCGGCAAAGGTGATAAGTCCATTGGCATAGTCCGCCTGTAGCCACACCCGGCTCTGACAGCCGTCAATGAGGTTGCTCTCCACCTTATAGCGTGGGTCAAGGGGTGCCTGTTCGTTGCCCAAGTCAATCAGCAACTGATATTTATCCATCCAGTCGTCGAAACCGGAAAACTCTTCGATAATCTCGTCTTGAACTTCGTTGATGGTCATATAAATAATAGGTATTAGTCTTCTTTACTGCTGACAATCTTGAAAAGCTTGTCGCTGGGGCGCACCTTCTCCGGAACTTTGAACGATACTCGGGTGCCTTTCTGTGCGGTCGTTACGGCATGGGTGTCGTCGTGGATTTCCTCCACGGTGACGTAGAGTGCGCCCGTGGTCGGCCCCGTGACGAGCATCTTGTCGCCCACAGAGAACTCGCAGGCTTCGCAGGAGAACTCGGCCACGCCGAGCTTCGAGAAATATTTCAGTCCCTTACCCACATAGACCTTACGCTCCGTGGCGCAAGAGCCGTAGTGCTCGTTCCATTCTCCTAACCGCTGCCCCAGGTAATAGCCGTCCCAGAAACCACGGTTGAAGACGGTGGCCAGGCGTTCGTCCCATGCGTCCTTGCGTGCCTCGGTATAGGTGTCATCAAGCACGCTCTGGATGGCCTCCCGGTAACATTCCACCACCGTCTTGACATATTCAGGACCGCGGGCGCGCCCCTCGATCTTGAAGACCCGAACACCACTCTTCATCATCCGGTCGATGAAGCGCACGGTCTTCAGATCCTTCGGACTCATGATATACTTGTTGTCGATCTCCAGTTCCGTACCTGTTTCGCGGTCGGTCACGAGGTACGAACGGCGGCAGATTTGCATACATGCGCCACGATTGGCAGAGCGTCCCGTGTTGTCGAGACTCATGTAGCACTTGCCACTGACAGCCATACAGAGTGCACCGTGACAAAACATCTCGATGCGGACGGGCTGTCCAGAAGGTCCACAGATGCGTTGTTCTTCTATCTGACGGTGGATTTCCGCCACCTGATCTAAATTCAACTCGCGTGCCAACACGACGACATCGGCAAACTGGGCATAGAACCGCAGTGCTTCGATGTTTGAGATGTTCAACTGGGTGGAGAGATGTACCTCCTGACCGATGCTGTTGCAATAGGTCATCACCGCCACGTCCGAGGCGATGACGGCAGAGATGCCGGCCGCTTTGGCTGCATCCACGATGTCGTGCATCAGCGGGATGTCCTCACCGTAGATGATGGTGTTGACCGTGAGATAGGTCTTCACGCCCTTTGCACTGCACGTCGCAGCGATGTCTCGCAGGTCATCGATGGTGAAGGTGGAGGCAGAATGGGCACGCATATTGAGCCTTTCGATGCCGAAATATACCGAGTCGGCTCCAGCTTTCAGTGCCGCAGCCAGTGCGTCGCGACTGCCTACAGGAGCCATTATTTCATAGTCTGCCATCTGATTCATGGGCACAAAATTACAATAAAAAGGGTGGATAACAAAGAGAAAACCCATTTTTCCTGCGGAATGGCACGGGATTGTTGCAGATTTGCAGTTTTTTTCGTACCTTTGACACCACAATCAAAAACAGGATTATGTTAGTCAACACCTTTTGTGCCGCCGTCAACGGCCTTGAAGTGACCACGGTGAAAGTGGAAGTGAGCATGTCGCGTGGGGTGCAGTTTCATCTGACGGGACTGGCCGATACCGCGGTGCGCGAGAGCTACGACCGCATCAAGGCGGCCCTGCAGAACAACGGGTTGAAAATGCCGATGATGGACATCACCGCCAACCTATCGCCTGCCGACATCAAGAAGGAGGGTAGTGGCTATGACCTACCGCTGGCCATCGGTATCTTAGCCGCCAGCGAGAAGGTGAATGGCGACCGCCTCAACGACTATATGATGGTGGGCGAACTCGGTCTCGACGGCAGGTTGCAGCCCATCCGTGGTGCACTGCCCATCGCCATCCGAGCACGTGCCGAGCATTTCAAGGGACTCATCGTTCCGAAGCAGAACATCCGTGAGGCTGCGGTGGTCAACCAACTGGAGGTGTATGGCATGGAGACGCTCATCGATGTGGCCAATTTCTTCAATGGTTCGTCAGAGATTACTCCCACGGTGATTGACACGCGAAAGGAGTTCTATGAGCAACAGTCGCAGTTTGAACTGGACTTTGCTGACGTGCGCGGACAGGAGAGTGTGAAGCGGGCACTGGAGGTGGCGGCGGCAGGTGGCCACAACCTCATCATGATAGGACCGCCAGGCAGTGGAAAGTCAATGATGGCGAAGCGACTGCCGAGCATCCTGCCACCGCTCTCGCTGAGCGAGAGTTTAGAGACGACGCAGATTCATAGTGTGGCTGGTAAATTGCCGCGCGATACCAGCCTCATCTCGCAACGGCCGTTTCGTGCACCGCACCACACCATCTCACAGGTGGCGCTGGTGGGCGGCGGACCAAACCCACAACCAGGTGAGATCAGTCTGGCACATAATGGGGTGTTGTTCTGCGACGAGTTGCCAGAATTCAACCGCTCGGTACTGGAGGTGATGCGCCAACCATTGGAAGACCGTAGCATCACCATCAGTCGTGCTAAATATAGTGTGCAGTATCCGTGCTCGTTTATGTTTGTGGCTTCGATGAATCCCTGTCCCTGTGGCTATTATGGCGACCCCACCCATAGTTGTGCCTGCACGCCGGGACAGATACAGCGTTATATGAACAAGATCAGTGGACCGCTGCTCGATCGCATTGATATACATTGTGAGATTCAGGCCGTTCCCTTTACGCAACTCTCACAGATGGCTCCAGGGGAGACGAGCGAGAAAATCCGAGAGCGCGTCATTGCAGCCCGCAAGATACAGGAGGAGCGATTCCGCCATTACAAAGGCATCCATTGTAATGCACAGATGTCGGAGAAGATGGTGCATGAGTTTGCAGAACCTGATGCCGACTCGATGGGCATGCTCCGCATGGCTATGGAACGCCTGAAACTCTCCGCCCGTGCCTACAGCCGAATTCTGAAAGTGGCTCGTACCATAGCCGACCTGGATAATGCAGTGCGCGTGCAGGCATCGCATATCGCTGAGGCCATCGGCTATCGCAACCTAGACCGTGGGGACTGGGCTGAAAGAGGGCTATAAGTCTCCTTTTTCCCGGACATATGATATATAATGTACGCGCGCGAGAGGGCTTAGTAGTCGAACGAACTACCGCCAAGGAACTCGCGCAACAGCGATGTCGGTGGAATCTGGTCTTCCGAGATGGTGTGGATGTAGCGCAGGAATTTCATCAGCCGGTAGGCTTCGGCATACTCCTCACAGTGCTCGGGCACCTGTTCCAACAGCGGCAAGGCCTGGTTCTTCAGCACAGCCAGTTCGAAAAGCATAGCCGAGTTGAACATGGCATCGGCATTCTCCTGATAGGGGAATATCCACCGATTCTCGCCCCGTCGTACGGAAGGCCAGCGCCGAATGGTGTCGCAGGCTGATACACCCCGGTATTTATAGTCGCGCACGATGCGGCGCAACAACCGGTTGTCCGTGGTCGGGATGTAGTTGTGGGTATCGAGCAGGATGGTGGTCAGTGCCGAGGCATAGACACGGAACAGTTGTTCGTTGGGGATGGAAGCCGTCAACTCGGGGTTTAGCGCGTGGATGCCCTCCACCACCAACACCTCGTTGCCCTTGAGGCGTAATCGTCGTCCGCTCTTCTCGCTCCGTCCCTGTTGGAAGTTATAACGTGGCAGTTCCACCTCCTCTCCCCGGAATAGGGCATTCATCTGCTCGTTCAGCAACGGGATATTTAGGGCGTGGAGGTGCTCAAAGTCGTAGTCTCCAAACTCATCGCGTGGTGTCTGTTCGCGGTCTACGAAGTAGTCGTCGAGCGAGATGCCGATGGCATGGATGCCGTTGACGGCCAGTTGCACCGACAGGCGTTTGCAGGTGGTGGTTTTTCCACTGGACGATGGTCCAGCAATGAGAACCATCTTCACCGCCTTGCGCTGCGCTATCTCGTCGGCAATCTGTGCAATCTTCTTCTCCTGCAGGGCTTCGCTGAGCTGGATGAGTCCGTTGGACTGTCCCTGCTCCACCGCTTTGTTGAGGTCGCCAACGGTACTGATTCCCAAGAGATCCTGCCAGTGGTGGTGTTCCATGAAGATGTCGAACATCTTGTCTTGACGCACCAACGCTCCTAATTGTGACGGGTCTTGCAGCGACGGCACGCGCAGTAGGATGCCACCGAAATAAGGCTCCACATCAAACAGGGTCAGCTGCGAGGTGTCAGTCAGCATGGCACCATAGAAATAATCCACATAGCCGTCTATCTCGTAGTAGGTGGTATAGAGCGAACCTAAGCCCTCTAACAGTTTCACCTTTGACAGGGTGCCCATCTCGCGGAACATGCGGATGGCCTCTTCCGTCGTCGTCTCATGGCGATGGATGGGGAGGGCTGCGTCCACAATCTCCTGCATCCGTCGGCGGATGGCCGCTACGTCGTTCGCTGTCACTTCGTGGCCAATGTGCAGGTCACAGTGGTAGCCGTTGCTCACTGGGATATTGATGACCACTCGGTCTGTCCCGTAGAGGTCGTGAACGGCCTTGCAGAGTACAAAAAACAGGCTACGGGTATAGGCTCGGAGTGCCGACGGATGGCGTAGACTGAGGAATTCCACATCTTTGCAGTGGTACACCCGATAGTGCATTCCCTCCACCTTGTTGTTGACCAAGGCACCTGCCGGCCCGTATTCCATTGTCAGACCCGACAAAGAAAAAATTTCAGAAAGTGTGCTCCCGATGCTTACATTTAATATTTTTTTAGTATTTTTGCAACGGATTTGAATCATCTGTTCCATAGACGTGACGTTTAATCGTGCAGACAAAGTTAGTGATTATATTTAGAATAAGATAGAAATTATAATTTTTTAAACCTCCAAGTATGTCAATTTGGATCTTTTTTAAGCTTCTGGGCTCGCTTGCCCTGCTGATGTTCGGCATGAAATCTATGAGCGAAGCCCTACAGAAAATGGCCGGTCCGCAACTGCGCCACGTACTCGGTGCCATGACCACCAATCGTTTCATGGGCATGACAACGGGAATGTTGGTCACGGCAAGTGTACAGTCAAGCACCGCTACAACAGTGATGACCGTCTCGTTTGTCAACGCAGGACTGCTCACCTTGGCACAGGCCATCTCCATTATTATGGGTGCAAACATTGGAACGACCCTGACGGCGTGGATTATGTCGGCAGGGTTTTCTTTTGATATCACCGATTTTGTCTATCCAGCCTTCTTCATCGCCATCATCCTCATCTACTCCAAGAAGAAACGGTACATCGGCGACTTCGTCTTCGGCCTTGCTTTCATGTTCCTCGGACTCGGCACGCTCCGACAGACGGGCTTCGATATGCACCTCGGAGAGAATCAGGCTGTGCTCGACTTCTTCGCATCGTTCAATCCCAATGCCTTCAGCACGACCCTTATCTTCCTCCTCCTTGGAGGTGTGCTGACCTTCTGTGTCCAGTCGTCGGCAGCCGTCATGGCCATCACCATGATACTCTGTTCGAGTGGCGTACTGCCCATCTATCAAGGCATCGCACTGGTGATGGGTGAGAATGTCGGCACCACTGTTACCTCTAATCTGGCCGCCCTGTCGGCTAATACACAGGCTCGGCGCGCGGCCTTGGCCCATATGTTCTTCAACATCTTTGGTGTCATCTGGATTCTCTTCGTGTTCCGTCCCTTTGTCGATATGGTATGCGGCATCGTTGGCTACGATGTCGCCATGGATCGCGCCACCACCAGTGCCCAGGTCTTCTTGGCCAACTCCGCCAAGCTGAGTTTCGTGTTGGCTGCCTTCCACACCAGTTTCAATGTGGCCAACACCGCCATCCTCATCTGGTTCATCCCACAGATTGAGAAATTTGTGTGCTGGGCCATCCGTCCCAAGAAGGTGGACGAGGAAGAGGACTTCCGCCTGCATTTCATTACTGCTGGCTTCATGAAGACCCCGGAACTCTCCGTGTTGGAAGCACAGAAGGAAATCCAGCAGTTTGCCGTGCGCATCCAGCGTATGTTCGGCATGGTAAAAGAACTGCTGGTTGAGAAGGACGAGAAGAAATTCAATAAGATCTATACCCGTATTGAGAAGTACGAGGGCATCTCTGACAATATGGAGCTGGAGATTGCCAAATACCTCGACGAGGTGTCCGATGCCCACCTCTCCGATGAGACAAAGGCCAAGATTCGTGCCATGCTACGCGAGATCTCGGAGATAGAGAGTATCGGTGATGCCTGCTTCAACATCGCGCGCACCATCTCGCGCAAATACCAAGGCAAGCAGGACCACTTCGACCAAAAGCAGTACGAGCACATCTTCCAGATGATGGAACTCACCGACCAGGCATTGACGCAGATGAACGCGCTGATGGGTGGCCGCAAGGAGACCTACGACATCAACCGCTCGTTCAACATCGAGAACGAGATCAACAACTACCGCAACCAACTCAAGTCGCAGAACATCAACGATGTCAACAACCACAAGTACACCTATGCCGTGGGAACCATCTATATGGACATCATCAACGAGTGCGAGAAATTGGGCGACTATGTGGTTAATGTGGTTGAGGCGCGTATGGGTACACGTCAAAAAGAAGCATGATGATGAAAGTTTTAACATTAACGTAACATTTATTTGGATATTTTTAAGTACTTTTGCACCGAATTTATATCACAAACAACGTAATATGAACAAAAAACTTATTCTTTTGGTGGTTATGGTGTTGTCGTCAACACTGTCCATCATGGCTCAGATCACAACCTCAAGTGTCAGCGGAAAGGTTTCCGCCAACGGCGAGGAAGTCATCGGTGCTACCGTCAAGGCTACACACAAGCCTTCCGGTACAGTTTATCGTGCAGTGACCAATGCGGAAGGTCGCTATGCTATTCAGGGTATGCGCCCAGGTGGCCCCTACGAAATGGAGATTTCGTACGTTGGCTATAACACCAAGGCGGTTAAGAACGTTACGCTTGCACTTGGACAGAACACCGTGTTGAACGAAACATTGTCCGAGAGTGCCGAGATGTTGCAAGAGATTGTCGTTTCGGCTGACCGTAACAACAACATGCGCACCGACCGCGCCGGTGCTACAACCAGCATCAATGCTGATCAGATTGAGTCTGTGCCGACGGTATCGCGCAGCATGAACGATCTGCTGAAGCTGACACCACAGGGTGCAAACGTCGGCAGCGGTTTCGCTGTGGGTGGTGGTAACTATCGCCAGTCCTATGTGACCGTCGATGGTGCAGCCTTCAACAATGCCTTCGGTATCGGTAGCAACCTGCCAGGCAACGGCTCGCCCATCTCGCTCGACGCCTTAGATCAGATTTCGGTATCTTCCTCTCCGTACGACGTACGTTTGAGTGGCTTTACGGGCGGTGCCATCAGTGCCGTGACCAAGAGTGGTACCAACCAGTTCAAGGGTACTGCCTATATG
>CAVAIX010000056.1:0-12190 GCA_963588695.1 Bacteroidaceae bacterium
ATAGTAGTATATATATTTATCGAAACCAGTTGCCAGGCTGCCAGGTTGCCACCTCTAGGATAAGTGACAGAGATAGCCCTCGCAACAGAGTCACTTAGCCCTCGTAACAGAGTCACTTAACCCTCGTAGCGCTGAAGGTTAGCACCCGTAACGCTGAGCCAGAATGAATTTTAGTCTGAACGAAATTGGAAATTTATAGTTTTTTGGACAGAAAATATAGTCTTTTATGGCTTTCGTGGCGTAACTTTGTAGCCGCTAAAACAAAACTAATCGAATGATGACGAAAAGAGTATGGGTCGCAGTGGCTTTGATGAGTGTCGCAGTCGTCGGTTTGGCTCAGGTGGCCAAGCCGATGGAGGACGTGAATCGCGTCATTGACAACACTGCAGACAGTCTGAATAAGGCGATGACGGCACGTGTCGTGCCGGGAACGAGTCGCAAGGGCAACAATCCGGTGCTCTTCTTGATAGGCAATCCAGCAGCGACGATGGAGCAACTGGATCGTGGCGTGGTGGCTCTGCCTGCGAAGGACAAGGGTGTGTTCCTCAGTTGGCGGATGCTCGGCACGGACAGTCAGACCGTGTGCTTCGATGTGGAGCGCGACGGAGCTATCATCGCTCACCACGTGAAGCGGACAAACTACACCGACGAGACGGGAACAGTGAACCATACCTACCGCATCATCACCTATCAGGACGTGCCGAAAGCCGATGCTCCTGCTCCAAGAGAGGTGTCGAAGGCCGTGAAGCCTTGGGCGGATTTCTATCTGTCGCTGCCACTCGATCGACCACAAGGTGGTGTAGCTCCCGACGGACGACCGTTTACCTATAGTCCCAACGACTGTAGTGTGGGCGATGTGGACGGTGACGGTACATACGAAATTATTCTGAAATGGGATCCCTCTAATGCCCACGACAACGCCCACGACGGCTATACGGGTGAGGTGCTCTTTGACTGCTACAAGCTCGATGGTACTAAACTCTGGCGCATCAACCTCGGCAAGAACATCCGTGCTGGAGCACACTACACCCAGTTCTTAGTCTATGACTTCGACGGGGACGGCAAGGCGGAGATGGTCTGCAAGACCTCGGCAGGTTCGGTAGACAGTGAAGATCATTCCGTGACAGAGGCCGCCACCGATGCGGCCATCCGTTCGCTGGATAATGCCGCCGACTACCGCAACCAGCGCGGGCGCATCCTGACAGGACCAGAGCTACTCACGGTCTTCTCTGGCGAGACGGGCAGGGCGCTGCACACCGTGTGGTATAACCCCAACCGCGCCTTTGGTGTGGGCACGCAGGTGGCTGAGGGTGAAACATTGGAAAACGGATTTCCCGCTTATTCTAAAGCGTGGGGCGACCATGTGACCATGGGTAACCGAGGTGAGCGTTACCTCGCCAGTGTGGCCTATCTTGACGGGATGGACAAACGGCCAAGTGCCGTGATGTGTCGCGGCTACTATACGCGCGCCTACCTTTGGGCGGTGGATTTCGACGGCAAGGAACTTCGTACCAAGTGGCTACATGCCTCTGTGTCCCCCGGATCGTCCAGTGCATACGGACAGGGATCGCATAATATTGCAGTGGGCGACGTGGATGGTGACTGTTGCGACGAGATAACCTACGGCTCAGCCGCCATCGACCATGACGGCAGCCTGCTGTATTCCACGGGACTGGGACACGGCGATGCCCTACATCTTGGCGACCTCGACCCCGACCGTCCTGGACTGGAGGTATTCATGGTGCACGAGGCTCCGCCCTATGGCTCTGACCTGCGCGATGCCCGGACGGGCGAGATACTCCTGCGCACTACGGGCGCGGAAGATACTGGGCGCGGCCTGGCTGCAGACATCGATGCTTCCCATCGCGGCTGCGAGCTATGGAGCTTAGACACACCGGGTGTGAGGGACATCAAGGGCAACAAAATCGGAGAGACGTGGCCAGCCGTGAACTTCCGCATCTATTGGGACGGCGACTTACAGGACGAGCTACTGGCCAACTTAGGCAGACCCCATTTTGCTCCATACCTCCAGAAATGGAATGGTACCGAGGCTGTGCCACTGCCTCTGAGCAACGGCAAGCAACTCTACGAGGTGGGGCACTCCGTGAGCTGCAACTGGTCGAAGGCCACTCCCAACCTGCAGGCCGACCTCTTCGGCGACTGGCGCGAAGAGGTCATCTACTGGGACGAGAGCGATGCTGCCCACCTCAACATCTTTACCACCAATCTGCCCACGGACTATCGTGTGCCGACCCTGATGCACGACCACGTGTACCGCATGGGCGTGGCTTGGCAGAACGTGTGCTACAACCAACCGCCTCGTTTAGGCTATTACCTGCCCGACCATGCGGAGCGGATACAATAACGATGAACAAAAACGACAAACAATGAAAAAATACCTGTTACTGCTGACGGCAGTGTTAGGACTTGCAGTCCATGTGTCCGCCAAGGACTATAATGTGAAAGACTTCGGAGCGGTGGGCGACGGCAAGACGCTCGACCACCATGCCATCAATGCCGCTATCGACACCTGCGTGGCACACGGGGGAGGCCGAGTGGTGCTTCCAACGGGTACATACCTCTGTGGCAGCATCCGCCTAATGAGTCATGTGGAACTGCACCTCTCCGCTGGTGCTAAGATCCTCGCCGCTCCAGCAGAGATGAAAGCCTACGACGAGGCGGAGGAGTGGGAAGGACCAGCCTATCAGGACGGTGGTCATACCTATTTCAAAAACAGTCTCATCTATGCCATCGGTCAAGAGAACGTGTCCATCACGGGGCGCGGAATGATTGATGGCGACGGACTAACCAAGCGAGACACGGAGCGCGCAGGCAATCTGCAGGGCGGAAACATCGGTACGGGTGACAAGGCCATCGCGCTGAAACTCTGTCGCAATATCCTTATCCGGGATGTCACGATATTCCGGGGCGGTCATTTCGCCATCATCCTGACCGGCTGTGATTTGGGCGCAGTGGACAATGTCACCATCGACACCAATCGCGATGGCATTGACATCGACTGCTGTAAATACTTGACCGTATCCAACTGTAAGATCAATACGCCTCACGACGATGCGTTAGTGCTGAAAAGTTCTTATGCGCTGAAGAAACCCGTGTTGACGGAGCATATCGCCACCACCAACTGCATCATCACTGGCTATAAGTTAGGTTCACTGCTGGATGGCAGCTATGTGCCAGAACCCGTGAACTGGGTGTGCGGTCGCTTCAAACTCGGTACGGAGTCAAATGGTGGTTACAAGAACATCTCACTGAGCAACTGCACCTTTATGTACAGCAGTGGCTTGGCCTTCGAGGTGGTGGATCAAGGTATCATGGAGAACATCACTGTGAGCAACATCACGATGAACCATGTGCATCATTATCCCATCTATATCACCACGGGTTGCCGTAACCGTGGACCGAAGGAGCGTACAGAGGTGTCTACAGGACGGGACATCATGATAAGCAATGTGGTGGCCAATGATGTGGACTCTCTGGCTGGCATCATCGTAACGGGAATGCCCGATGCGCCACTGCGTAATATCTCTCTTAGTAATATCCAGTTGCAGTTCCAGGGTGGTGGTAAGGCTGAGTTGGCCAACCGCGAATACCGCGAGCAGGGCACGAACTATCCCGAACCGAAGTTTGCCAAGGAGACTCCTGCCTATGGATTGTTTGCCCGCCATGTGGACGGTTTGGACGTGCACCATGTCACCTTCCGCACCATGAAGCCCGACTATCGCCCAGCCGTGATGTTGGTAGATGTGAAGAACGAGAATATCGTCGACCTCAAGGCTGACCTGCAGAAAGGTGTGGAGAAAGTTGTCGTGAAGACAAATAAGACAACGGACACCCTCGCTGCACCCATCGTGGCTACGCCAAAGGGCAAAGGCAACGAACCCTTTTTCTACTCTGTAAAGGTGCCTGATGGTAACTACAAGGTGACGGTGGTGCTCGGCTCGAAGAAGAAAGCTGGAAAAACGGTGGTGCGTGCGGAGAGTCGTCGACTGATGCTCGACGAGGTTTCTACAAAGAAGGGCGAATTCAAGACCTTCTCTTTCATCGTCAACAAGCGCAGTCCTTACATCAACGACACGATGAACGTGAAAATAAAGCCTCGCGAAAAGGAAACCTTTACGTGGGATGACCTGCTGACGTTAGAGTTCACGGGAGCTGCCCCTGCCGTGGAACAGGTGCGGATAGAACCAGACACAACCGCCGTGACCCTTTTCCTCTGTGGCAACTCCACCGTGGTGGATCAGGCCAATGAACCTTATGCCAGTTGGGGACAGATGATCACGCGCTGGTTCGGACCTGAGGTAGCCGTTTCCAATCATGCGGAGAGTGGACTGGCCACCAGTTCGTTTCTCGCCTCCAACCGTCTGGACAAGGTGTTAGCGATGATGAAGCCAGGCGACTATGTGGTGTGCGAGTTCGGTCACAACGACCAAAAAGAGAAATTTGCTGGTGCGGGTGCCTGGTATAACTTCGCTAACAACCTCAAGATATTCATAGATAAGGTGCGGGCAAAGAAAGGTCATATCATCTTCGCGACTCCCACCCAGCGTCGCTTCTTCGATGAGGCTACCCACAGTAAGATACAGGAGACACATCGGGACTATCCCGATGCCATGCGTGCCGTGGCGCAGCGTGAGGGCGTACCCGTCATTGAGCTTCACGATATGACTCGCACCTTCTTCGAGATCCTTGGTTATGAGGGCAGCAAACAGTCGCTGGTGCACTATCCAGCCAACACCTTCCCTGGCCAGACCAAGACGTTGGCCGACAACACCCACTTTAATCCCTATGGTGCTTATGAGGTGGCCAAGATGGTGGTGATGGGGATGAAAGAACTCCAACTGCCTCTCGTGAAGTTCCTGCGCTCTGAATGGAAGGACTTCTGTCCTGCTCAACCTGACGATCCAGCGCGCTTTGTATGGTATCCGTCTGTGCGACAGGATGTGACGAAACCCGATGGAAACTGATTGAGAATTAATAATTAAAAATTAAGAATTGAGAATGATGCGATTGAAAGTTGTTTTTGTATCGTTGCTGATGGCAGGCTTGGCTTTGCCTATGCAAGCTGCAGTGCGCGATACCATCAATATCAATAACGGTTGGCAGTTCCATCGCGGAGCGGTCAGCCAAGTGGAGGACCTAAAGGCTTTCAAGGCTACGGATGAGGTAGTAAACCTGCCTCACGACTTCTTGATAGGACAGGACTGGGTAGCTCCCGATGCCAGTGAGCGTCCCGACAACAGCGATGCAGGTAGTAATGTGCGCAGTAGACTGAGTCCCCGTGGCTTCAAGGAGATGGGTACGGGCTGGTATCGCTATGAACTCACACCGAAGGCCGAATGGCAGGGCAAGCGTGTCTTGCTGGACTTCCAAGGCATCATGCTCGTGGGCGATGTCTATCTCAACGGTCAGCGTGTTGGTGGTACAGACTACGGTTACCTTGGCTTCGACATCGATGTGAGCCAACTATTGCGTTGGGGCGAGGTGAACGAGATTGCTGTACGAGCAGACACGGGTCAGCCCAACAACTCGCGTTGGTACACCGGTGGTGGTCTCTACCGCGATGTCAACCTTATCGTCACCGACAAGAAACTCTATTTTCCACGTCATCCGCTCTTTATCCGCACGGTGGACAACCGCGAAGTGAAGATCCGAGCGAATATTGTGAACCAGCAGAAACTGAACAAAGAACAACAGAAGGCGGCTATGCCTGTGCAGGTGCGCATCCTCGATGCAGAAGGTCGTGTGGTGCTTGAGCAGAAAAGCGATATCGACTTCAATGCCAAGTGGCGCGACCGGGAGTATGAACTGCCGACGATTGCTTTGCCCAACGCCCAGCTGTGGTCTCCTGATACACCTTATTTATATATAGCGGAGGTGACCCTGTATGACAACGAGGGAAAGGTGGCAGACCAGATCTGTGAGCCTTTCGGTGTGCGCACCATCGAGATGAATCCGCAGCAGGGACTGCTCGTCAACGGCAAGAAAGTGCTCTTGAAAGGCTATGCCAACCACCATACGCTCGGTGCACTCGGTGCGGCGGCCTATCCCCGTGCCATCGAGAAACGATTGAGACTGATGAAATCGTTTGGGTATAACCATGTCCGCACCGCCCACAATCCCTATAGCGAGGACTTCCTCAAACTGTGTGACCGACTGGGAATCCTCGTGGTAGACGAACTCTATGACAAGTGGCTGACGCAGTATGCTGGCGGTCGCGTGGAGTGGGAGAGTCTCTGGCAGAAGAATGTGCCCGAATGGGTGAAGCGCGACCGCAACCACCCGTCCGTCGTTCTGTGGAGTTTGGGCAATGAGTTGCAGCAGTACAGTAACCTGCCCTTCAACGACTGGGGCGTGACGGCCTATAAGCTGCAGAAGGAGTTGCTCCACCGCTACGATGATACGCGGCTGACCACTGTGGCCATGCACCCCCGTTATCGTAATATCGAGACAGATAGCATCCCTGCCGACTTGGCCGTAGAGACGGAAGTGAACTCCTACAACTACCGTTATATGTATTTCCCTGGTGACATGAAACGCTACCCGGAGAAAATGTTCTACCAGAGCGAGGCCAATGCGAGCGGCATGGGACCTAATTTCTTTGAGATGAACCTCGACCGGGTGGTGGGCTTGGCCTATTGGGGAGCCATCGACTATCTTGGCGAGAGCCTCGGCTGGCCTGCGAAGGGCTGGAATCAGGGTGTGTTCGACCTTTCTTTGCAGCCGAAACCCGATGCCTATTTCGTGAAGAGTATGTTTAGCGATGAGCCTACCGTCCATATCGGCATCATCGAGAAGGCCGCGGGCAACACGCAGTGGAACGGGGTCAATGTGGCTGTCGGTAAACTCTCGGAGAACTGGAACCGTGAGGCTGGAGAAACCGTATCGCTCTATACCTATACCAATGCTGACGAGGTGGAACTCTTTCTCAACGGTAAGAGCCTCGGTGTGAAGCAGAATAGTAGCGACCCGAAACTGCGTGACCGTATTCGGTGGGACGATATTCCTTATCAGACAGGTACCTTGACGGCTGTGGCCAGAAAGGGAGGGAAGACGGTGGCGCGCCATCAGTTAGAGACCACAGGTGAGGCTGTCGCCCTGGAACTTGTGCCTGATGTGGAGACGTGGCGCTCTGACGGACAAGACTTGATGCACGTCCGCATCTATGCCGTCGACAAAAAGGGTAGGAGAGTGGTGACACCGCAAGACCAAAAAGCATTCTCGAAACTGACCTTTACGGTGGAAGGTGATGCAGATATCGTGGCGGTGGACAACGGCAACATCGCTTCCGACGAACTGCACATGGGCAATACACAGCGCGTGAAGACTGCCAATCGCTCCCTTTTCCAAGGCTCAGCCCTTGTCATCCTGCGCTCGGGAACTACTGCGGGAAAGGTAGAACTGCGCGCGACAGGCGAACAGTTCAAGGCCAAAAAACTCTCGTTGCAGACGAAGTAAAGACAGAAACAACGGACGGGTTAGGGTAGTGCAGGATATTTGCGCACCCAACCGTCCCAGCGCAGACGCATCACACCGAAGAGTGCCTCGCTGAAGATTCCGCCCGACATCTTTGAAACCCCTTCACGGCGGTTGACAAAGATGACGGGCACTTCTTTGATGCGGAAGCCGATCTTGTATGCCGTGTATTTCATCTCTATCTGGAAGGCGTAGCCCTTGAAGCGGATCTTGTCCAACTCAATGGTCTGCAGTACGCGTCGCTTGTAGCACTTGAAGCCTGCCGTGGTGTCGCGGACGCTGAAACCAGTAACCAGTCGCACGTATTTCGATGCGAAATAGCTCATCAGCACGCGCCCGATGGGCCAGTTGACTACGTTCACACCGCTGACGTAGCGGCTGCCAACGGCCACATCGTAGCCTTCGTCTGCACACGCGGCATAGAGTCGAGGCAGATCGTTGGGATCGTGGCTGAAGTCGGCATCCATCTCGAACACATAGTCATAGTCGTGTGCCAGTGCCCATTTGAAACCAGCAATGTAGGCAGTGCCCAGTCCCTGTTTGCCGCTGCGCTCGATGAGGAACAAGCGGTCGGCAAACTCAGTGTCGGCGAGATGGCGCACGATGGCGGCTGTGCCGTCTGGCGAGCCGTCGTCGATGACCAAGATGTGGAACGACTTCTCCAGCGCGAACACGGTGCGGATGATTTTCTCGATGTTCTCCTTCTCGTTGTAGGTAGGGATGATGACGATGCTGTCGCTTTGGTTCATGGTGGTATGGTTTTTATTGGGGTGTTTCATTGGTGAGTGGACTGAGCAGGCTGATGGCGTCTGCCACGGAGGCCACGTCGTTGACAAGGAGTGAACGCTTGCCCTTCGCATCGCGCAACTGACACCGCCGGGGCTGGGCTACGGCAAAGTCGAGGATGCGTCCGAAGGCTGCGCTTTGATAGAAAGGGCTGTCGGTGTTCGACACGAAATGCAGGGACAGCCGTCCCTGTCGGAGAATGATCTTCTCGCAGCCCAACAGGCAGCCCAGTCGTCGCAGGGTCACCACGTGCATCAGTTCGAGGGCGGCAGGCGGCACGGGGCCAAAGCGGTCTTCCATGCGTTTGCGGTAGTCTTCGACCTGTTCGTCCGTCTGTAGGTTGTCCAGTTCGCGGTAGAGTAGCATACGTTCGCTATCGGAAGGTACGTACTGGTCGGGGAAATAGAGTTCGAGGTCGCTCTCCAACGTGCAGTCGGAGACGTACGGGCCGTCGCTGCCAAAGGCTGGCTGCGCGTCTGTCCCTGCGGATTGAGACAAGGCTGGCTCTTCGTTCTTCAGTTCTGTTACGGCCTGCGTCAGAATTTTCTGATAGGTCTCATAGCCTAAGTCGGCGATGAAACCACTTTGTTCCGCTCCCAATAGGTTACCAGCGCCTCGGAGGTCAAGATCCTGCAGGGCTATCTGTATGCCGCTGCCCAGGCCGCTGAAGTTCTCAAGGGCTTCCAGTCGGCGGCGACTCTCTTGTGGCAGGTCAGCCAAAGGCGGTGCTAACAGATAGCAGAACGCCTTACGGTTGCCGCGTCCTACGCGTCCACGCATCTGGTGCAGGTCGGCCAGTCCGAAGTGGTTTGCTCCATTGATGATGATGGTGTTGGCATTGGGGATGTCGATGCCGTTCTCAACGATGGTGGTAGAGAGCAACACATCGTAGTCGTGGTTGGCAAAGTCGAAGATGGTCTGCTCCAGTTCGCTGGGCTGCATCCGTCCGTGACCGATGGCCACGCGTGCGTCGGGCACGTGGGTATGGATAAGCTCTGCGATGCGTTGCAGGTCGTTGATGCGCGGATTGACGAAATACACCTGTCCGTTGCGCGATAATTCGAAGTTGATGGCATCGGCGATGATTTCAGGACCGAAGGTGTGTATCTCGGTGTGGATGGGGTAGCGGTTAGGCGGTGGTGTCTGGATGATGCTTAGGTCGCGCGCCCCGAGGAGCGAGAACTGCAGCGTGCGCGGAATGGGTGTGGCCGTCATAGTCAGTGTGTCAACATTGGTCTTCAGTTGACGTAGTTTCTCCTTGGTGGACACACCGAATTTCTGTTCCTCGTCGATGATGAGGAGACCGAGGTCATGGAACTTCACACTCTTGCCGATGAGTTTGTGCGTGCCGATGATGATGTCGACCTTGCCGTCGGCCAGGTCCTGCAGCAGTTCTCGAGTCTGTTTGGCGGAGCGCGCACGTGAGAGGTAATCGACGCGCACGGGCAGGTCTTTCAGTCTGTTGCGGAAGGTCTGGTAGTGCTGGTAGGCCAGCACTGTGGTGGGCACGAGGACAGCCACCTGTTTTGAGTCGCTGGCGGCCTTGAAGGCTGCACGTACGGCCACCTCAGTCTTGCCGAACCCGACGTCGCCACACACGAGGCGATCCATCGGGCGCGCCTTCTCCATATCAGCCTTGACATCGTTGGTGGCCTTCAGTTGGTCGGGCGTGTCTTCGTAGAGGAATGAGGCCTCCAGTTCGTGTTGCATGAAGCTGTCGGCACTGAAGGCGAAGCCGTGCGCGCGCCGCCGCCGTGCGTAGAGTTGGATGAGGTCGCGGGCAATGTCCTTTAGTTTGTTCTTGGTGCGCTCTTTCATTCGCTCCCACTGTCCCGTGCCGAGCTGTGAGAGGCGTGGTGGTTCGCCATTGTCTTGCGCCTTGTATTTGCTGACCTTGTAGAGCGAGTGGATGGACACATAGACGGTGTCGCCCCCGTTGTAGATGATTTTGATCATCTCCTGGTAGCCGCCCTCCTGCGGCATACGCACTAGTCCACCGAATTTCCCGATGCCATGATCCACGTGAACCACGTAGTCGCCTGGCTCAAACTGGCGTATCTCTTTCAGTGTGAGTGACACCTTACCGCTACGTGCCTTGTCGGAACGCAGACTGTATTTGTGGAAGCGATCGAAAATCTGGTGGTCGGTGAAGACGCAGAGGCGCAAGTCGTGGTCGATGAACCCCTCGTGGACGGTCTTCTCCACAGCGGTGAATGGCAACTCCTGCTGTCCTTCCTTGGCGGAGAAGATGTCTTTCAGTCGCTCCAACTGCTTGACGCTGTCGGCCAACACGTAGATGCGGTAGCCCTTCGACAGGTAGTCGGCAAGGCTTTGTCGGAGCAGGTCGAAATTTTTGTGGAATAAAGGTTGCTGAATGGTGTTGAAGTGCAGCGTGGCCTGCGGCACTCCCGTGGCGTGCGTCCCGATCTCCATGCGGCGCAGACTGCTGACCGCCTCGGTAAATTGTGTGCCAGTGATGAGCTGTGCCTCTTTCCGCAGTTGCTGCAAGGTTTCTTGCTGCTCCTGTTCGGTCTGTCCTTCCATGCGTTCCGTCACAGCTTGCGACGAGAACCCTTCGCGGTAGATGCGGTCAATGGCATCGCGAACGAAAGTCAGATCCTTAGCCACTAACAGGGTATCGGTAGAGAGGAAGGAGAAGAAGGGGACGCGCTCTTCGCAGGTGGAGGATAGTTCGGGTACAACTTGTATGTTTTCGCGCCGCTCGCGCGACAGTTGGTCGGCCACGTCGAAGGTGCGGATGGAGTCGATGTCGTCACCAAAGAAATCAATGCGGAACGGGTATTCACAGCTGAAGCTGAACACGTCGAGGATGGAGCCGCGCAGGGCAAACTGTCCCGGTTCGTAGACGTAGTCTACTTCGTGGAATCCAAACTCGCGCAACTGTGCGGCAATGGTGCTCGTGTCCACCTGCTGTCCCTGTTTCAGCGACAGCGTGCGTTCGCCCATCTGGCGTTGTGAGATGACCAGCTCTGCCAGTGCCTCGGGATAGCTGACGATGAGGTAGCGGCTGTCATCCATCGTGCAGCGGCTCAGTACCTCGGTGCGCAGAATTTCGTTGGCAGCGTCGCGCTGTGCGTATTTGATGGCGCGTCGGTAGGAGGAAGGGAAGAACAGCACCAGTTCGTTGCCTAACATCTGTGTCAGGTCGTGGTAGAAATAGCCAGCCTCCTCCTCGTCGTTGAGCACGAATAGCGTGTTGCCTAACAGAGTCCTGCGTTCCATGGCGGCAAACAGCATTGGGGCAGCCGAGCCTGACAGTCCTTCCAGGAACAGCGTCCTGACGTTCGGGTCGGCTAATCCCTTTGCCGTGGCTTCCACCTGTGGGGCTACGGAAAGGAGTTCGGTGAGTTCTTCTATCTTCATTCTTCTTTATGGAGAAGGGTAGGGCTTATTTGTTGTGGATCAGGTTCATGAACTCCTGGCGCGTCTTCGCTTGGTTGAAGGCACCGCAGAAGTCGCTGGTGGTTGTGATGGAGTTCTGTTTCTCTACGCCGCGCATCTGCATACACATGTGTTGCGCCTCGATGACCACCATTACACCGAGTGGGTGCAGCGTCTGCTGGATACATTCCTTGATTTGCAGGGTCATGCGCTCCTGCACTTGGAAGCGGTGGCTGTAGATGTCCACCACGCGGGCGATCTTCGACAGTCCGGTGATATAGCCGTTGGGGATGTAAGCTACGTGTACCTTGCCGTAGAACGGCAGCATATGGTGTTCGCACAAGGAGAAGAAATCAATGTCCTTGACGATGACCATCTGGCTGTAGTCTTCCTTGAAGAGTGCGTCGGTTAGCACTTTCTGGGCGTCCATCCCGTAGCCGCGCGTCAGCACCTGCATGGCCTTGGCCACGCGCATGGGCGTCTTCAGTAGTCCTTCGCGTTCGGGGTC
>CAVAIX010000057.1:0-11957 GCA_963588695.1 Bacteroidaceae bacterium
AAAAAATTAGTAACTTTGCACACAAATGGGAAAATCAACAAGACGTAAGCACACGGCCGAGTTCAAGGCCAAGGTGGCAATCGAGGCTCTTCGCGAGCAGTCGACACTGAGTGAATTATCATCCAAGTATGAGCTTTCACAGGCTCAAATCAGCCGTTGGAAGGCTGAGTTCATCAAGAATGCGGCAGCAGCATTCGGTGGCAGCACGGAACGCACTGAGAAGGAGATTCAGGTGGAGCGTGACCGTCATCTGCGGAAGATTGGAGAGTTGGAGATGAAGCTGGATTTTGCAAAGCGGGTATCAAAAGCATTGGGGATCCCGATGCCCGCAGACGATTAGTATCCCCCGCCTGCAATCTGAGTGTGAACAGCCAGTTGGAACTTCTCGGCATCAGCAAGGGAGCCTACTACTATCAGCCCAAGGGCGAAACGGCAGAAAACCTTGAGATGATGAAGGAGATAGACAAGGAACACACGGAGCACCCCACCAAAGGTGTGGAGGGCATGGTGGACCATTTAGTTTTGCTGGGATTCCTCGTCGGATCTAAGCGTATCCGCAGGCTGATGCGCAAGATGAACATCACCACGATATATCCGAAGAGGAACCTGTCCAAACTGGGCAAGCCGCAGTACAGGATGCCATATCTGCTTCGCGGGCTTTCCATCACCCGTCCTAATCAGGTCTGGAGCATCGACATTACATATATACCTATGCTGCACGGCTTCATGTACCTCACGGCGATAATAGATGTCTATAGCCGCTCGATCATGGCCTGGGGACTGCATAACACGCTTGACAAGGAAAACAGCATTGAGGTGCTCCGCCTTGCCGTGGAAGCCCACGGCGCACCAGAGATTATCAATTCCGATCAAGGCAGTCAGTACACGAGCAGCCTATGGCTGTCCAACTGTGAAGGTTTCGGCATCAAGGTCAGCATGGATGGCCGTGGACGCTGTAAGGACAACATCTGGATAGAGCGCTTCTGGCGTACCATCAAGACAGAGTATGTCTACATCAATCCCGAGGACGATGTGCCTCGACTGAGACAGGGCATCAAGGACTACATTGAGTATTACAACAACCGTCGCGCTCATCAGGGCATTGCCCATCAGATACCGATGGAGAGATATAAGAATGCAGCTTGAATGAAAAATAATCCGTAAGAGTAATGGAGTTTAAGGAAATCTTCGTAACTTTGCAGCACCCAAGAAAGGATGGCGGCGAAACTTTACGCTGTTGTCTAAGGACTGGCCGGGGCATCGAGCCCCGCCCATTCCTACCCAAGAAAGGACTCAGGCTCACTTTGTCTGTTGTCTGCCTCGAGGGAAAGAAGGGCAGCTTCTATTGTCTTAGCAACATAGGGGTACTGGTCTAAGATTGGGGAGTACTATAGAAAAACGATTGATTTTCCTAGGAAAATTAATCGATTGAGTAGGATGGGTAAATGTAAGATGGCTTGTATTTGTAAAGAATATGATAGGTGACCGTTGATTGCGTCAGTCCAAATGAGTGACCATCCGCTCGGCTTCGCTCCGTGCGGGCTTGCCCGTCGGGGTCAGGGGGAGCTGGTCGATGGTGAGGATGTGGCGCGGCTGCCAATAGCGTGGGAGGTAACGCTGGCAGAGATGGCGCAGCGTCTCCTTGTCGGTACTCTCGGTCAGCAGCACCACTTGCTGACCCAAGACGGGATGGGGCGCACGCGTAACCATCAGTGGCAGGTCGGTGTGGGTGTGCAACAGTCGCTCCACCTCTTCCATCTGAATCTTGATGCCTCCCGAGCAGATGACATTGTCGCGCCTGCCGAGGATGCGGAAGCTGCCGTCGCTGCGCAGTTCGGCGCGGTCGTTGGTCACGAGGAGTCCGTCGTGCAGGGTAGGGGCATCGATGACCAAGCAGCCTTCGTCGGTCAACGAGAGGTGAATGCCCTCGAAGGGCGTGTACCACTCGGAGCACTCCGAGCCGTTGAGTTTGCGGAGGGCAATATGTGAGAGTGTCTCGGTCATGCCGTAGGTGCTCCACACGCTGTTGGGGAAGTGGCGCAGCTCCGCTGCCAAACGGTCGTCGATGGCTCCGCCACCGATGATCAGTTGACGGACGGCCATCAGTCGCTGTCGTTCCGTTTCGTGGCGCAGCGACTGCCACACCTGCAAGGGCACCATGGCGGCAAAGTCGATGGGGGCTTGCGTCGGAGGCAGCAGTGCCAAGGGGTTGCCGCATGGCTCGATGGTGACCAACTGGAGACCAGCCACCAGTGCGCGCACCACCATCATCTTTCCAGCGATGTAGTCCAGTGGCAGACAGAGTAGTGCCGTCTGTCCTGCTGTCAGTCCGAGGAAGCGGCAGGTGATGCGTGCCGACGATTCCATGCGTCGCTTCTCCACCCATAGCGGCTTGGGTGTTCCCGTCGAACCGCTGGTGTGGACGAGCAGCGTCGCACTGTCGTCGTTCCATTCGCGAAGGAACTCGTCTATCTGCATCGCCATAGCTTGTCGCCCTTGACGGTGAGGGGCATCGGTATGTTGTCGGTAAAGAGTTGTCCAGTGCCGAGTCCTTGCGGCACGCGGATGGACGCCCCGTAAATGTCGGCTGTGAGTTGCGCCACGGCATCCAGTCCGACGTTGCTTTCCAGGGCCGAGGTGATCCAGCTGCCTATCCCCATGCCCTTAGCGGTGTCCACCCACTCTCTCACGCCCGTCATCCCACCATGCAGCGAGGGCTTCAGCACGATATAGGCAGGACGGATGATGTTGAGCATCTGTCGTTTCTGGTCGGAATCGTTCACACCGATCAGTTCCTCGTCGAGGGCGATGGGCAATGGTGAGTTACGGCACAGCTCCGCCATGTAGCTCCACTGGCCAGCACGGATGGGTTGTTCGATGGAGTGGATGGCATATTGCGACAACAGCTCCATGCGGTAGAGGGCATCCTCGTAGGCAAAGGCACCGTTGGCGTCTACGCGCAGCTCCACCTCACGGTGACTGTACCGGTTGCGGATGCGCTTCACCAGTTCCAACTCGTCGTCGAAGCGAATAGCCCCAATCTTGAGTTTTACGCAGCGGAAGCCCTGTTCGAGTTTCTGTTCGAGTCGCTCCGCCATTTCCTCAAAGCGTCCCATCCATACCAGTCCGTTGATGGTAATGCCCTCTTCGCCACGGCTGAAGGGCGTGTCGAAGAGCAGGTCGCCCTGTTGCAGGTGGAGCAGGGCCGTCTCCAGTCCGAACAGCATCGAGGGACTGTCGCGCAGGGCTTCTGCGTCGAGGTGTCCCGTCTGTTCCACCTGGTCGCAATACTGCCGCAACAGTTGCGGATAGTCGGGGCGGTCGTCGCAGCTGAGTTGCGGCAGGGGAGCACACTCCCCTAATCCCGTTCTTTCTCCGTCTGTCGCGGTCACGAGCCACGAGCGTCGTTCGGTATAAATACCGCGCGAGGTGCCAGCTGGCTGTCGGAAGTGGAAGAGGCGCTCCTCCACATCTATCTTTAGTTTCTTCTTCATCTTTTCTTCTTTCTTGGGGTTGAGGGCGGTTCGTGCAGTCTCTGAGACTCAGGGAATCTGCGGAAATTTTCCGAAGTCGGGCTTACGCTTCTCCAGGAAAGCCCGTCCGCCCTCCTGTGCCTCGTCGAGGAAATAGTAGAGCATGGTGGCATCGCCTGCCAATTGTTGGATGCCAGCCTGTCCATCCAGTTCGGCATTGAGTCCGGCCTTGATCATGCGCAGGGCGATGGGTGAGCGTTCCATCATCTCCTCCGCCCATGCCACACACTCGTCTTCCAACTGCGACAGCGGCACCACCTTGTTGACCATGCCCATGCGCTCGGCCTCCTGGGCGGAATACTGCCGACAGAGAAACCATATCTCGCGGGCCTTCTTCTGTCCCACCAGGCGTGCCAGATACGACGCGCCGAAGCCCGCATCGAACGAGCCTACCTTCGGACCGGTCTGTCCGAACACCGCGTTCTCCGACGCTATCGTCAGGTCGCACACCAAGTGGAGCACGTGGCCGCCACCGATGGCGTAGCCGTTGACCATGGCAATGACGGGCTTGGGCAACCGACGTATCTGCATCTGTACGTCGAGCACGCTCAGCCGAGGCACGCCCTCCTCGTCGAGGTATCCGCCCCGTCCCTTCACGTGCATATCGCCCCCAGAGCAGAACGCTTTGTCGCCAGCACCGGTGAGCAGTACCACGCGGATGCGTTGCAACTCGCGGCAGAGGGCGAAGGCCTGACTGAGTTCGAGGGTGGTCTTCGGGGTAAAGGCGTTGCGGTATCGCGGCCTGTTGATGGTAATCTTGGCAATGCCGTTGTATTCTTCGAAGAGGATCTCTTCAAACGCCCGTATGGGCTTCCATGGTCTGTTTGTCATATCGTTTATGCTTTAGTCTGTGAGGTTTATGATTGCGAAAGAATGAAGCGATGGTAGTCGCGCAGGGTCTGTTCGTCGGTGGCCGCATCGGTGGCCACTTCCAGTAGCAGGGGCGTGTCAGCGTCAGCGGCAACAAGCCACTGGAGTCCTTCGTCGAGCGATGCACTGTCAGTAGCCCGACGGTAGGCCACGCCATGCTGGTGGCAGATACCATCGGCCGTAGTGTGATGGCATCCTGCCACCAAGGTATCGCATGCAGGACTTTTTTCCAGTCCTGGCAGCAGGCGGAAGAGTCCGCCACCCCCGTTGTTCAGCAACAGGATGCGCAGGTTGGAGGGCAGCAGGCTGTTCCAAAGTGCATTCTGATCGTAGAAGAAGCTGAGGTCGCCAATGACGCAGAACAGCGGCACTGGGTGGACCGCCGTGGCCTGTCCCACTGCCGTGGACAGCGACCCTTCTATGCCGTTCACGCCACGGTTGCACCACAGTGCACCAGAGGCAAAGCTGTTGGCCAACCGGATGGCGGTGGAGTTGGCATAGTGGCGGAAGACGGCTGGCAGTGCAGACAGCCGTTGCTCCAACAGCTTGACGGCGCGCATCTGCGAGAAGGGCGGTTCAAAGGCACGGGCCGCCCCGTAGGCCTTTTCTGCCAACGCCTGCCAACGCTGCAGGAACGGGTGTGGCTGCTGCTCCATCTGGAAGTGGAGATAGTCGGTCACGATGTCGGGTTCTCCCACGATGACCTTCGTCAGGTTCTGCAACGGGTCACTGACCTCCCCCGTGCGGTTGACCAGCCATGTCTCCTTGGAACGTCGGAAGAACTGCCGCACCCGTTTGCTGACGAGGGGCAGTCCAGTGTAGACCACTAAATCCGGCACATAGCTCTCGTCGTCCCCAGCCATCGTCACCATCTCGTCCAGGCAGCGATTCAGAGGTTGTCCGCTGATGAGCATGGGACGTTTGGACAACAGAAACATACGACCGATGTGGCTCAATACGTGGTTGGGCATCTCCGCCTCGATGCGCTCGATATGGCGAACGGCTGGCAGTGTGGGACGGGAGAAATCGAACAGCGGTTCGCTGATGGGGATGTTGATGTGTACGGGCGCGTGATGCTCCAGCAGGGCCTCGTTGACCATGCGCTGACAGTGCCAGCGCGTCTCCTCGTCGACAGGCTCGGGAAGACTGACCGCCTTGGCGACAAAACGACCGAGCGCATCGGGCTGTGGCAGTGTCTGTCCGTCCAACTGGTCTATCCACTGCGGTGGACGGTCGGCAGAGATGACCACCAACGGACGCTGGCGATAGTAAGCCTCGGCCACGGCAGGCAACACGTTGAGCAAGGCCGAGCCGCTGGTGACGCACACCGCAACGGGTTGGCCTGTGGCATCGCAGAGTCCGAGGGCAAAGAAACCTGCCGAGCGTTCGTCGGTCAGCGGATGGCACGCTATGTCTGGACACGCCTTTAGGTTATGGACAATGGGGGCATTGCGACTGCCTGGACACACCACCGCATGACGGATGCCGTGAGCCACAAGGAGGGCGGTGAGGATGTTGACGTTTTCTTTCGAGGAGTACATGTCGTTTCGTTGTTGTTTAGAGAAGGGCGGAGGGATTAACTGCGGAGCAGGTTGCGCATCGTGTCGAGTTTCGTTTCGGTTTCCTGCCATTCCGATGGTTCGCTGCTGTCGGGCAGCAGACCACTACCAGCATAGAGGCGGCAGTGGTGGCGGAAGAGTTGCATACAGCGCAGGGTGACATAGAGACTGGTTGTGCCGTCGAGCATCAACGGTCCAAGGAAACCGCTGTAATAGCTGCGGTCGTGCCGCTCGTTGGAGCAGATGAACTGACGGGCCTCGTCCTTGGGCAAGCCGCAGACCGCTGGCGTGGGGTGCAGTGCCTGGATGAGTTCGCCCAACCGCGTGGTGTCCGACAGGCGGAAGTGGAAGTCGCTGCGCAGATGCGCCAAATGGGCGGCACGCACCGTGTAGGGGCCATCTTCGGTAAAGTCGGCAGAGAAATGCTCCAACACCTCGGTCACATAGGTGGCCACATACCGCTGCTCCTGAATGTTTTTATCGTTCCATCGCACTGTTTCTTCATAAGGCATGGTGCCAGCAAGTGCCATGGTCTGCCAGTCGTGGCCGCTGCCAGCAAGCAAGGTCTCGGGGGTGGCAGCAAGCCATGTGCCAGCCTGCGGCGTAGAAACCAGTGCCACCATCACGCGCGGATAGCATCGACAGGCATCGGCAAAGAGTGAGAGCGGCGACACGCCGTCTGGGCACGCGACATCGACGCTGCGCGAAAGCACGAGTTTACGGAAGTCGCCATTGACTAAATGCTCATGGAAATTGGCAAAGTCGATCCGATAGTCATCATGGCTGCAGGGTAGGACAGGCTCCTCTTCTAATTCCTTTCTCCATGTCATACCACCTGAGACCATCACCTCGTCCACACTGGGAAACGTCCGCACGCGGTCGGGGCGCAGCAACAGCACAGGGCGGTCGGGCGAAGCGAGAAAGGGAGCCATCACGAAACCCTCGCAGCCGCACAGCTCCGCACACGATGGCAGTTCACGGGGTTGCCCGTCCGTCTGTTCCACCAGTACGCACTGCTGCCGAAAAGGCAACCGGAAGAGGGCGAAGGCCGTTGCGTCAGTCATGAAGTTTGATGACGTAATTGGTGACACGCACGGTGGAGATCAGGTCGCCTGCCGTGTCTCGGAGTTCCACGTTCCACACATGGAGTGTCTTACCGCGATGCTGCAACCGCGCTGTGGCCGTCACGGTGTCGCCCTCCGTCACGGCTTTGACATGGCTGCCGCTGACCTCAATGCCCACGCAGGCACATCCGGGACAGAGTGCGGTCGAGCCAACCCCAGCCACATTCTCGGCCAACGCCAGCGAAGCCCCTCCACTGAGAAAGCCAAACGGCTGGCGCGTCCGTTCGTCCACCGCCATGCGTCCCATGCAAACATCGTCCTCGGGCGTGGAGAGGAACTCCATGCCGAGCACCGTGCTGAGATTGGAACGTTCAGAGATGATCTGTTTGATTTGTTCGATATCCATTTCTTTCTTTCGTTTGGTTGGCAAAAGATGCGGTTTCGATGAAATGGCAGAGGCCTTGCAGCCCCTGCCATTGATAAACAAAGCGGTCGTGTGGCGGAAGCCACAGCCGTGTCATTTCACGGGGATGTCGACTAATGTCTTCTTGAGCAGTTGCCAGAACGGAGCTACCGTGGCGATGAGGGCGCGCTCGGTGGTGGTGTGTGGCGACTTGAGTGTCGGGCCGAGGCTCACCACGTCGAGGTGCGGATACTTGCCGAGAATCACGGAGCACTCCAGTCCAGCATGGTCCACCTGGATGAGTCCATCGCTGCCGAACATCTCCTTGTACTCCTTGAGTAGAAGGTTCAGGATCTCGGAGTCGGGGTTGGGATCCCAGCCACCGTAGCTGCCGCTGGTCTCCACCTTCATGCCTGCCATGTTGAAGCAACTCTCCAGTGTGTTGACCATGTATTCCTTCATGTCCTCGCGGCTGGAGCGCACCAAGATCTTGATGGAAGCCTTTCCGTCGGCGATGTCGATGATGGCGAGGTTGCTGGAGGTCTCCACCACGTCGGGGTAGTGGGGAATCATGCGCAGCACACCGTTGTGGCAGCCGTAGATGACGTTGACGAGATTGTCCTGAATCTCCACGGGCACTTCCTTGGCGGGTGTGGCCACCTCTTCCACGGTCAGTTCGATGTTTTCCTCAATCGGGGTGTATTCGTCCTTGAAGTCGGCCAACCAGTCGGCAGCCAACTCCTTCAGTGCGGCCACGTTCTCCTTGGGCAGCGTCAGCACCACCTCGGCCTTGAAGGGGATGGCGTTGCGCATATTGCCGCCATGCCAGGAGGCTAAGCGTGCCTCTGTCTCCTCGATGGCTTCGCGCACGAAGCGCACCATCATCTTGTTGGCGTTGCCGCGTCCCTCGTGGATCTCCAGTCCGCTGTGTCCACCGCGCAGTCCCTGCAGCGTCACCTTGACGGCGGCATCCTCGGGGTCGGTGTCTGCCTCTTGATAGTCGAGTGATGCGGTCACGTCGATGCCGCCGGCTGAGCCGATGACAAACTTACCCCACAGCTCTGAGTCGAGGTTGAGCAGGATGTCGCCCTGCAGCTCGCCTTCGGGCAGGTCGTTGACACCGCACATGTGTGTCTCTTCGTCGGCTGTGATCAGTGCATCGACGGGGCCGTGCACTAACGTCTTGTCTTCCATGACGGCCATGATGGCTGCTACGCCCAGTCCGTTGTCGGCTCCGAGCGTGGTGTTCTTAGCCTTCACCCATTCGCCGTCAATCCACGGCTGGATGGGGTCAGTCTCAAAGTTATGGGTGGAGTCGGGTGTCTTCTGCGGCACCATGTCCATGTGTGCCTGCAGGATGACCCCTTTGCGGTTCTCCATGCCTGGCGTGGCCGACTTGCGGAACACGATGTTTCCAGCGGGGTCTTTGAATGCTTCGACACCGGCCTGTTTGCCGAAGTCGAGTAGGAACTGCTGGACTTTCTCCAGATGGCCGCTGGGGCGCGGCACTTGTGTGAGTGCATAGAAGTTCTTCCAGATGCACTGTGGGTCGAGTTTTGCGATTTCGTTCATAGTCTTTGTGGTTTTTTATTTGTTGTATGAGGATTATGTTGCGGAAGGATTGCCGTCTCCACTCCGTCTGTTGGAGAACGACAGGGCGATGCTGGCATATACGCCGAGCACCACGACGAGCAGTGTCTGTATCGTGTGGACAATGAAGACGAAGCACAGCGCCTGCGTGTCTGCCACACCGTAGAGGATGAGCATGGTCTTCACGGCGAAATGCCAAGGACCAGCCCCGTTGGGGGTGGGTACGATGACAGCGATGCTGCCGACGATAAAGGTGACCAAGGCGCATCCCACTCCTAAGTGTGCTGTGAAGTCGAAGCAGAAGAAGGTCAGGTAGTAGTGGAGGAAGTAGCTCAGCCAGATGCCCACCGTGAGCACCACGAAGAGCGGCACGTTCCTCACGTCCTTCAGGGAGATGATGCCCTGCCAGATGCCTTTCAAGGTGGCTCTCACCTTATTATATAAGGAGAGCTTGCGCAGCAGGAAGTGGAGTAGGGTCAGGAGTGCCGCCAAGCAGACCGCCACGACGAGGTAGCCCGTCCATGAGAAGTCGTGGAGCAGGGACGTCAGGTTAGTGCCTGTCTTCTGAAAGAACATACCGAAGGTACTCATTTCCAATAGGAGTACTAACACGGTGATGCCCATGACGAGCAGCGAGTCGATGGCACGCTCGGTCACTACGGTGCCTAAGGCCTTGGGAAACGACACACCGTCATAGCGTTTCAGTACACCACACCGGGTGAACTCGCCCACGCGCGGCACCACGAGGGAGGCGGCATACGACAGGAAGACCGCGTGGATGCGGACGGAAGGGCGCGCGTGTTCGCCCAGCGGTTCGAGGGTCTGCCGCCATCGCCATCCCCGGAACAGCTGTGCCAGGATGCCGAAAGGAAAGGATAGCAGCATCCATGTCCAGTCCATTTCGTCGGTCATGACGTGTTGCATCTCCTGCCAGTTTTCACCGCGATACATCCAGTAGAGTATCGCTCCGCCCAGCAGTAGAGGCATCAGAATCTTGATGATGATGTTTCCTGTCTTCATGTTTCGTGAGACAAAGGTAGTGCAAACCGAGCGAAATACAAAATAAAACACCGTTTTATTTTTATTTCCGAGGTGCAGCCTGCCTTCGGCCGTTGGCCAAAGTTAGTGCAAACCGACGAACAGGGATTGACGCAGGTCAAAGCCGTTGACATGGGTCAAAGAATAGTATGTTTTTTGTGTGTTTGCGCACACAAAGCTTGCAAAACCCATAAAAAGTGCATACCTTTGCAGTGCATTAAGAGAAATGCACAGGATAACATTAATAGGATAACACTAAAAAGAAAGGACACAAAATGACTTTAACATTGACAATTCTGGCCATCGTGGCCATCACCATCGCCCAGGCAATCCACGTGATGAACAAGATTAACCTCGGCAAGTAAACAACAGTAAGAAACAAAAAAGCGAGGCAGACCTTCACTGAGGGTCTGCCTCGAATTTTTCTGCCCACATCCGAAACTTGTCCACACCTTTCGATCCGAATTTCTTGAGCGATGCGATGACTTCGTCGACGGTCGCCACTCGGTCGGGATTCGATTTGGAGTAAAACTTGTCGGCGTAGCAGATGATTTGCTCCTCGATGGTTTCCGGCACATAGTCGGCTGGAGGCAGTGGTAGGTGTTGCTCGCGGATTTCCTCGGCGGTGAGTCCCGTCCCCGTGTGGCGTTCGCAGACGCGCGCGTGGTCGGGGTATCCTTCTTCGCGGAGTAGCTGTCCACCGATGAGACCATGGCGCAGGTAAGGCTCGGTGCCCTCACAGTAGATAGACGGTGCATGGCAACGGAACACGCCGATGTCGTGGAGCATTGCCCCTTCTTCTAAGAAACGCGCGTCGGCATGCAGCTCGGGATGTGTCTGGGCTATCTGCAAAGCGCGCTGCGCCACCTGTCTGCTGTGTTTCAGCAACAGGCGGCGCAGTGCATTGTCTTGCGGATAATACCAGTCAATGACGGCTTGGTAGTCCATCATGATTCGCGTTCGATCCAACCGAGGTTGTCGCCACGGCGCACCTTCGTTCCCTGCTTGGCAGCCACCTCAACCAGTTTTCCGCCGAGTGCAGCATGGACGGGGACAATCTCGCCCCAAGGAGCCTGGATGTAGCAATAGGTGTCACCCTCTTTGTATTGCTGTCCGACAAAAGGCTCAAGGCAGGGTTCGCAGGTACCTTCACCCGAGAACTCGTAGTACACCTGTCCGGCAACGGGAGCCGTCAGTGCGTCGGCCTTGGCGTGTTTGAAGGCGGCAAGTTCTTCTGCTGACAACTGGGTGCCGAGCTTTGCATCCTTGGCCTTCTGCAGGTCGGCCAGGAAGTTCTTCTTGGCCATTCCGCTCTTGTATATCCGGTACTGCTCGGGATGCATGGCCAGTTCGAAGAGTTCCTCGTCGTCCTGTCCACAGTCCCAACCGTTGTCTTTCATCTCCTTGCGGAACTCGTCGAGGGCATCGGTCAATAGCGTGTGTGGATCGACACTGGTGAACTCGCGGTGTTGCTTTTCGGCCAGTTCCTTCAGTTCGGGCGCGATCTCGCCGGGCACCTTACCACTCTTGCCCAGGATCATGCCCCACATGGCATCGTCCATCATGACATAGCGACCCTTGCCCTGCTCCATGGTCAGCAGGTTCATCAAGGCGATGTTCTTGGTGTATTGCGAGAAGGGTGTCACCAGTGGGGGATAGCCCACGCGCGGCCATACATACTCTACCTCGTTGAAGAGTTTCACCAGCATATCGTCCATCGACAGCTCGGCCTCGCCCTTCTTCACGCGCAACTTATTGATGGCATTGTAGATGCCACCGAGGTCGGCCATCATGGAACCCATCATACCGCCAGGCAGGCCGCAACCCAACAGCAGCGATGACATGAGTTTGTTGGCAGGGTTGATGAAATAGCCCAACCACTCGTCGATAAACTCCTGGG
>CAVAIX010000058.1:0-11696 GCA_963588695.1 Bacteroidaceae bacterium
CGCTAAGGGCGAATGGGAAATACTCAACGGCAACCAAACCTGTATGATGTTCTGCTGGTACATCATCGCCAACAAGAAGAAGCTCGGACAGCTCAAGGGCAACGAGTTCCTCGTGAAGACCATCGTGACCACGGAGGAGATTGCAGAGATTGCCAAGAAGAACGGCGTGAAGCTGCGCGACTGCTACACGGGCTTCAAGTGGATTGCCAACGAGATACGCATCTCCGAGGGCAAGGAGAAGTTCATCGGTGGCGGAGAAGAGTCGTTCGGCTTCCTGCCCTTCGACAAGGTGCGCGACAAGGACTCCCCTGCCTCCATCTGTCTCATCTGCGAAATAGCAGCTTGGGCTAAGGACAACGGCAAGACGCTCTACGACCTGCTTATGGACATCTACGCTGAGTATGGCTTCTCGCGCGAGGCTACCATCAACGTGGTGCGCCCAGGCAAGACGGGTGCAGACGAGATCAAGCAGATGATGACCGACTTCCGCGCCAATCCGCCGCAGACACTGGGTGGAGCGAAGGTGGTGCTGTGGAAGGACTATCAGACGTTGGAGGCCAAGAAGGCTGACGGAACGACGGAGAAGCTCTCCATGCCCGACACGTCCAACGTGCTCCAGTGGTTCTGCGAGGACGGCACGAAGGTCAGTGTGCGCCCCTCGGGCACGGAACCGAAGATTAAGTTCTACCTCGAAATCAAAGACCCCTCGTTCAAGTGTGCTGGATGCTACGAGCGCTGCATGAAGGCTGCCGACGAGCGCATCAAGGCCATCAAGAAGGACTTGAAGCTCAACTAACAAAACACTTCGAACTCCACATAAAAAAGGACTCCGCACCAAAAGCAGAGTCCTTTTTCTATGGGGTAAATCGCGCTGTAGGGTCGCTCAATCCAGTCCGAACAGCAGGCGCAGGCCACCGTCCACACCCGAGAACCCCATGAAGGCTAAGCTCAGCAGGCCAGCCGACAACATGACGATGGCCATACCGCGCATACCTTTTGGAATGGCGCACAGCTCCAACTGCTCGCGCATACCGGCAAACACCGTCAAGGCAAGGCCGAAGCCGAGAGCCGTGGAGAACGCGTAGACCACGGACTGCAGCAAGGAGAAGTCCTTCTGGATGACGAGGATGGCCACACCCAGCACGCAGCAGTTGGTCGTGATGAGCGGCAGGAAGATGCCTAACGCCTGATACAGGGCTGGCGACACCTTCTTGAGGATGATCTCCACCATCTGCACCAAGGCGGCAATGACGAGGATGAAGGCAATCGTCTGGAGATAGGCTAGGCCGAAGGGGTCAAGCACATAACGCTGCACCAGCCACGTGACAATGGTGGACAGCGTCAAGACGAAGGCCACGGCGGCAGCCATACCCAGCGAAGTGTCTATTTTCTTTGAAACGCCAAGGAAGGGGCAGATGCCCAGAAACTGTGACAACACGATGTTGTTCACGAATATGGCGGAGATAAAAATCAGTATGTATTCCATAATGTCAAGCCTTCTTTAGTCTGTTAACAATAGCCACGAGGAAACCCAACGTGATGAAGGCTCCTGGAGGCAATACAAAGAGCAGGATGTTGCAAGTCTCGGGCAGCAGTTGCAGACCGAACACGGAACCTGCGCCCAACAGTTCGCGGCAGACACCGAGTGAGGTCAGACCGAGGGTGAAGCCGAGACCAATACCCACACCGTCGAAGAGGGAGGCCAGCGGCGAGTTCTTCGCAGCAAAGGCTTCCGCGCGACCAAGGATGATGCAGTTGACGACAATCAGCGGGATGAAGAGACCGAGCGACGCGTCGAGGTCGGGCAGATAGGCCTTGATGAACATCTGGAGAATGGTGACGAAGGCGGCGATTACTACGATGAACACCGGGATGCGCACCATGTCGGGCGTCACGTTCTTGATGCAGCTGATGGCGAAATTGGTGCAGATGAGCACGGCCATAGTGGCCAGTCCCATCGACATTCCGTTGAGGGCGGAGGTGGTGGTGGCCAGCGTGGGACACATGCCCAGTATGAGGGCAAACGTGGGGTTCTCCTTCACGATGCCGTTTTTGATAATTCCAAGATAACTCATAGCGTTTACTTTTTATTGTTCTGTGTATAGGCCGAATAAGCCTGGTTGACGGCTTTCAAGAAGGCACGGCTGGTGATGGTGGAGGCGGTGATAGCGTCCACGTCGCCACCATCCTTCGACACGGTCAGCGGAGTGGCTGGATTACGGCCGATGATGTCGCCCTTCTGACCCTTCTGAAACCACTTATCGGCCTTGGCTCCCAAGCCTGGGGTCTCCGCGTGCTCTAAGACGGTATAGCCTAAGATATCGCCCGACTGGCCGAAACCAACCAGCACCTTTAAGTCGCCACCGAAACCACCGGAGGTGCTCTCAACGGCAGCACCAAACGGCTGACCATTGCTTTCAATGTGGTAGACCACATACTGTGCGACCTTCCCGTTGCTGGACGTCTGACTGACGGTGTCTGTCTCGGCCACGGTGATGTTGTCAGTGCCCATCACCGAGCGAATGCCGTCGGCCAGTTGCTTCTCTTTCTGTTGTGCGATAGGTCCACTGGTCACGTCGTTGACAGCAGCCAAAATGCCGCCCACGATGACGGAAACCACTGTGAGAACAATGGCCATATTGGACAAGGATGATTCTAACTTCTTCATTGGGCAACCTCCCCGAAACGTTTTGGTTTGACATAGTTGTTGATGAGCGGCGTGAAGGCGTTCATGATGAGAATGGCGAACGACATTCCTTCAGGATAAGCACCCCAGTTGCGGATGATAACCGTCAGCGCACCGATGGCCACACCATAGATGAGCTGGCCGCGATGGGTCATGGGTGAGGTCACATAGTCGGTGGCCATGAAGATAGCACCGAGCAGCAGACCACCGCTGAGCACCACTGAGACGGGGTCAGCATAGACGGGACTGGCCATGTGCATCAGACCAGACAGCACGAACACCGTGGCGATGATGCTCACGGGAATGTGCCACGTGATGATCTTCTTCCACAGCATGAAGGCTAAGCCCAGCAACAGGGCAAGGGCGCAAATCTCGCCCATCGCTCCTGCTCCGTCGGGATGGTTACCCAAGAAGAGCGACAGCGAATCGGGCAGGCGGTCCAGTACGGAAGCGTCGCCACTCTTGATGGCCTGCTTCATGATGGACAGTGGTGTGGCTCCCGTCTCTGCGTCGAGATAGGAGAACGCCTGACCCACCTTCGGCCACGTGGTCATCTGCGCAGGGAAGGCTACCAACAGGGCGGCGCGACCCACGAGGGCAGGATTGAACAGGTTGTTGCCCAGTCCGCCGAAGGGCATCTTAGCCACACCGATAGCAAACAGCGCACCGATGACGATAATCCACAGCGGAAGGTTGGAAGGAAGGTTGAAGGCAAGGAGCAGACCAGTGAGCACGGCAGAGCCGTCGCACACGGTGGTGCGTTCATTGCGCAGGATGTATTTGTTGATGGCCCACTCGAAGAGTACGCACGCAGCGACACTCGTGGCGGTCACGATGACCGAACCAATGCCGAAGAACCAGAAGGAGGCCAGCAGCGCAGGCAACAGGGCGATGATGACGCCGTACATGTTGCGCTCCACCGTATCGGTTCCATGGACGTGGGGCGATAATGAAACGATGAGATTTCCCATTGTGTTTTCTGTACTTTATATTATTTATATAATGTGTCGGATTGTTATTTCTTGGTCTGACGGCTGCGGATAATGCCCATGACGGTCTGCTTGCCCAGCCGGATGTGGTCGAGCAGCGGACGATGGGCAGGACAGGTGAACTGGCAGGAGCCGCACTCGATGCAGCTCGTGATGTCCTCTGCCTCGCAACGCTCCCAGTTCTTGACTCCAGAGAGCTTGGCCAGCAGATAGGGCTCGAGTCCCATAGGACAGGCGTCCACACACTTGCCGCAGCGGATACAGGGTTGCGCAGCCTTGCGCAGCGACTCCGTGTCGGAGAGAATGGTCACAGCGTTGGTTCCCTTGCAGACGGGCACGTCTGTCGTGGTGAGGGCTTTACCCATCATCGGGCCACCAGCCAGCACCTTCGCCTCGCCTTCGGGCATTCCACCACAGGCGGTGATAAGGTCTTTCATCGGGGTTCCCATGCGCACCAGGAAATTGCCAGGATGCAGCAGTTTCTTACCCGTCACCGTCGTGTAACGCTCGAACAGCGGCTTGCGCTTCATCACGGCTTCATAGACTGCGAAGGCCGTCCCTACGTTCTGCACGATAGCTCCCACGTTGACGGGGATGGCTGGCGGAGCAGGCACTTGACGGCCAATGACCGCATCAACGAGTTGTTTCTCGCCACCCTGCGGATAGCGTTGCTGCAAGGGCACTACCTCTACCGTGTAGGAAGAGCCTGCAAACTTCGTAGCGCATTTCTCGGAGAGCAGTGTGATGGCCTTCGGCTTGTTGGTCTCAATGCCGATGTAGCCGCGCGTCACCTTGGCAGCCTTCATCAGCAGTTCCAGTCCCACCAATATCTCGTCGGCCTTCTCCATCATCAGTCGGTAGTCGGCCGTGATGTACGGCTCACACTCCACGGCGTTGATGATGACGCACTCGGCCTTGGCCGTCGGTGGCGGACAGAGCTTGATGAAGGTAGGGAAGCCAGCACCGCCCATTCCCGTCACGCCTGCCACTTTGATGCGGTTGACGATTTCCTCGGGGGTGAGTTCGGGGTGCGCCTCCACGGTTTCGAGCTTGTCTGAGCGGTCGATGGTCTCTTCCCAGTCGTCGCCCTCCACGTTGATGAAGATGGCTGGCTTGCGGTAGCCTGACGCGTCGACAATGGTGTCAATCTTCGCCACCGTGCCGCTGACCGACGAATGGACAGGGGCGGAAACGAAACCACCAGCCTCGGCAATCATCGTGCCTACCTTCACCTTGTCGCCCTTGGCCACTATGGGGTTGGCTGGTGCGCCGATGTGTTGCGAGAGGGGGAAGACGGCCTGCACGGGCAGCGCAGCCTCTTGGGTGGCGACCTCGTTGCTAAGCTTGTTCTCCTCGGGATGAATTCCTCCTATACTGAATGTTCTGATTTTCATGCTTGTTCCTCCTTTCTGTTGTCGGGTGTTGTCGGGGCTTCTGGCTTCGGAGCGGGGAAGTTGACGGCCTTGATGGCTTTGGTGGGACACACGGCCACACACTTGCGACAGAGGCGGCACTTGGTGAAGTCGATGTACGACACGTTGTTCTCCACCGTGATAGCTCCGAAGGCGCACTCCTTGACGCATTTGCCGCAGCCGATGCAGGCGGCCTTGCAGGCTTTCATAGCCACGGCTCCCTTGTCTTTGTTGACGCACTCCACGTAGACGCGGCGACCCTTAATGCCCTTCTTACGCAGTTCGATGATGTGGCGCGGACAAGCCTTGGCGCAAGCTCCACACGCGGTGCAGCGTTCTTCGTCGACCTCGGGCAGTCCCGTCTCTGGGTTCATATGGATGGCGTCAAACTGGCAGGCTGCTACGCAGTCGCCGCAACCTAAGCAGCCGAAGCCGCAACCCGTCTCTCCTGCCCCACACGCGTTCATTGCCGCGCAGGTGTGCAGACCATCGTAGCTGGCCATCTTTGGACGCAGGGCACACGCGCCTCCACAGCGCACCACGGCCACCATAGGTTCACCGTTGGCCATGGCCATTCCCAAGAGGTCAGCCACCTTGCCCATCACTTCCTGTCCACCAACGGGACAGCTGATGCCGTCTATGCTTCCTGCGTCCGCACCCTTGACCAACGCGTCGGCCAGGGCACTACATCCAGCAAAGCCGCAGCCGCCACAGTTGGCACCAGGCAGCAACGCCGTGACTTCCGGGATGCGGGAGTCTTCATAGACAGCGAATTTCTTTGAGCAGACGTACAGCACCACGGCGGAAATCAGTCCGATAGCGCCCAGCACTGCCACTGCAACCACAATAAAATTCATCATGCTTTGTTTTTGTATTTGTTTTAGTTCAATATTTTTTCTATTCCGAAAGTCAACTGTCGGCGCAGGCGACGCTGCAATAGCCAAAGCACCCCGTAGTAGGGAAACAGTGCAAGCAGGGAGACCACGGCAGCCACTCCCTCATTGCCCGATGCCTGTAGCACGCCCACTAATACCGCCATCATCAGCACGAAGGGAACGCCAAACGCCCAAAGCAGCGCGCGCCGCGCCACTGTCGGCGAAGCCCACACCACCACGTTGTCGCCCACCTTGTAACTCGGGGCAGAGGCGGTAAGCACCTCTACGGTCTTCTCCTTCGATTCCGAAGCTTGGCAAAAGGAAGAGGCTTGGCAGGCTGCACACGCCGATACTTGCTGGATGCGCACCGAAACTGCTCGTGGACTGACGCGTTCCACGACCCCTTCATGATAGATTTTCTTCTCCATTGAGATATCTTCTCGACTTTGCCTGCAAAATTACTACAAAAATACGAATTACAGGGTTCTGCCGAAGAAATATTTTTCAATTTCTTTCGTAATCGTTTGCAAGTATACTGACTTTTTCTTACTTTTGCAGTGCCTTTTTAGAAAACAAGACCAATGAAAGCAAACGAGCAGACCTTCCAACAGATGGAAAGGGTCATCAAGAAAGTGGCAGACAAGTTTCCTGCCGTGGAGGAATCCACCGTACTGACCGACATCCACTTGCGTGTCAGTCAAGAGACTGGCGAGTTGCTGGTGCTGGACGACGATGACAACGAAATCACACGTTGCGTTATCGACCAATGGATCGGCAACAAGGATGAAAACTTCTACGACGACGCGGCTTCTGCCCTCCGTAAGGCACTCGCTGCCCAGCGAACCCTCATCGACGGAATGGCTATCCTTAAGCCCTACTCTTTCGTGTTGGAGGACGACGAACGCGAGAATGTTGCCGAACTGTACGTAGTGGACGACAACACGGCCATCCTCGACAAAGACCTCATGGAGGGACTGGACAAGGAACTGGACGATTTCCTGGCTCAACTGCTGTCCTAAACGTAGACATTCGCTGACTAAAGGTTCCGACCGAAGCGTCCGCCTACCGCAGGCGCAGGCTGTCGCCAACCCGTAGTTGGTAGTTGGCTGGAAGATTGTTCATCTTATAGAGCCGTTTCATCCGAATGCCGTATTGCTGGGAGATGGAATACATAGACTCGCCGCTACGCACGATGTGCGGGCGGTTTTTGTATTCCTTTGGAGCTTTACGCTGTTTCTTCTCCAGCCACACGATGTCGCCATCATTGAGTTCAGCGTTTCGATATATTTCATTGTAAGAGGCTAACTTACGGGCTGACACGCCTACTTCCTTTCCAATGCTTTTGAAGGTGTCGCCTCGTTTGGCAATGACGTAATAGTTTTTGTTGAAGAAGCGGACGGTGCGCATCTGCGCCACGGCCTGGTGGGTTTGGTATTCGTTGTAGCGATTAAACTTGCGAGCGTTGTCGTACTGGTCGAGGTTGTAGAGTTGGATAATCTCTATCAACTGCGTGGCGTAGCGCGGATTCGTGGCGTAGCCACAGGCTTTTAGTCCATACGCCCAACCCTTGTAGTCTTTGCGGTCGAGCTGGAACAGCGAACTGTATCTGCGACTGTTGACTAAGAAGAGCGAATGGTCCTCATAGCTTTCAAACACGTTGTCGTAAGCTCGAAAGCACTCGTTGCGCTCATCGTCGTCGTGGTAGGTCTTCCGTCCCGTCCATCCGTGGCATTTAATGCCGAAGTGATTATTGCCCTTGCGCGCCAGTTCACTGTCTCCTGCCCCCGACTCCAGTACGCCCTGTGCCAACGTGATGCTGGCTGGAATGCGGTGTTTCTGCATCTGTTCGATGGCCAAGTCCTTGTAGCGGTCAAAGTATGCTTGAAAGCGCGCGTTCCGCTTCATCTGTGCAAAGGCTGCGAGGGGCAGCAGGAGGAAGAGCATCGCGCTGGTGGTTCGTCTCATGTATTTTTGTGTTTAATTTTCCAGATAATGTTGCAAAGGTAGAGAAAAAATGTTATATTTGCAACAAAAACCAGATATTATGGAAAAGATTACCTTGAAATCTGAACTGTTGCAGGCGCAACTCGAAGAGCTGTCGAAGGAAGATCAAGAACTGGTGCAAGTGGCCATTGAACAGACGGCGTGCTCGTATGCACCATATTCCCGTTTCTCGGTGGGAGCGGCATTGCGGTTAGAGAATGGTGTCGTTGTGCGCGGTTGCAACCAAGAGAATGCAGCTTTCTCTGTCACCGTCTGTGCTGAGCGTTCCGCGCTGTTTGCTGCTGGAGCAAGCTATCCTGACCAAGCCGTTACCACGCTGGCCATTGCCGCGCGTGATGCTTCACACGAGTTGCAGTACGAACCCGTCACGCCCTGTGGCACGTGTCGCCAAGCTCTCGTCGAGACGGAGACGCGCTTCCAGCACCCCGTACGCCTGCTGCTCTACGGTAGAAGGTGCGTCTATGTGGCGGACAGCATCAAAGTACTGATGCCCCTCTCCTTCACGGAATACTAAGGATTTCGCTACGATGCACCAAGGGTCAGTGACTCTTAGCAGTACGATAGCGCGACAGGAGCGGAATCTCTTCGCAGAGTGCGTCGGCCAGTCGGTCTGCCACCATCTGCGCCCCATAGACCGTATAGTGGGTGTTGTCCTCTTTTCCTTTGGGGAAGAGCGGATGCTCGCCTGGGGCAAAGTTCATGTGCAACTTCTTCGAACCTTCCACGCCCAGCGAGTCTTCCAACTGGTGAGTGATGCGGTTGGCATCTACGAAGTGAACATTCATGCGCTGCGCCACGTCGCGCGGAGCTACAATATAGAGTCCGTGCGTGTCGGTAAGAACGAGCTTATCGTCGACGGGTTGCCAGTTGCGGCGCACCACGGAATTCATCAGCACAGGCACTCCACCCTTTTCGCGCGTCTCGCGCACAAACTTAGCCAGGTTATAGTCGAACGTTGAACCAGGGTCTGTGTGGCGGTCGGCCTTGGGCTTCTCGTCGTTGTGTCCGAACTGGATGATGACGTAGTCGCCTGGTTTGATGAGCGAGAGTACCTTGTCCCAGCGTTTCTCGTCGATGAAACTCTTGGACGAACGTCCGTTCACCGCATGGTTGTCCACGCGTACAAAGGTGGAGTCGAAGCAACTTTGTAGCATCATTCCCCAGCCCCGTTCGGGCGAGCCTTTCGACAGGTCTTTGTTGGCCGCTGTCGAATCGCCTATCACGAAAATTGTCGTCACGTGGTCAGCCTTGAAAGCGCACACCACAGCGAGCACGACGGCAAAAGCCGCCCATTGTCCCAGTCGTTTCATTGGTCTATTCGATTAGTTTAAGTGTCTTATCCAGTCTGTTTATCTGTCAGCCCTTCACTGCGGCCACGAGTTCGTCTGCCGTGAGCGTCTGCTGTTCTCCCGTCTCCATGTTTTTCAGCGTCACCTTACCTTCGCTCATCTCGTTCTCTCCAGCCAGTGCGACGAAGGGAATCTGCTTGGCGTTGGCATAGTTCATCTGTTTCTTCATCTTTGTCGCGTCAGGGTAGAGTTCGGTGCGAACGCCAGCCTTTCGAGCCTTGGCCACGAGGGGCAGGCAATAGGCTGTCTCCTGTTCGCCAAAGTTGATGAAGAGGAGCTGCGTGCTGCTGATGGAGTCTTTGGGATAGAGATCCAGGGTGTTGAGCACATCGTAGATACGGTCTGCACCGAACGAGATGCCCACGCCACTGAGTCCTGGCATTCCGAAGATGCCCGTGAGGTTGTCGTAGCGTCCACCGCCCGTGATGCTTCCTATCTGTACGTCGAGTGCCTTCACCTCGAAGATGGCTCCCGTGTAATAGTTGAGTCCGCGTGCCAGTGTGAGGTCGAGTTGCATTTCGTTGTTCAGTCCTGCGGTTTTCAGCGTGTCGAGAATATAGCGTGTCTCCTCCACACCTTTCAGTCCCGTCTCGCTACCTTCCAGTACGTGGGCGATAGTCTCCAACTTCTCGTCGTTCGTTCCTGTGAGTGCGATGATGGGTTGTAGTTTCTCTATCTGCTCTTCCGTGAGTCCGTCTTCGCGCAGTTCTTCGTTGACATTGTCAATGCCAATCTTGTCCAATTTATCAATGGCCACAGTGATGTCCACGATTTTGTCGGCAGCCCCGATGGTTTCTGCAATACCCGTAAGGATTTTACGGTTGTTGATTTTTATCTGTACGCGGATGCCAAAGCGGCTGAACACCGTGTCTACAATCTGCATCAGTTCCACCTCGTTGAGTAGCGAGTCAGAGCCTACCACGTCAGCGTCGCACTGATAGAACTCGCGGTAGCGTCCCTTCTGCGGACGGTCAGCGCGCCAAACGGGTTGTATCTGATAGCGTTTGAAGGGCAACTGGAGTTCCTCGCGGTGCATGACCACGTATCGAGCGAAGGGGACGGTGAGGTCGTAGCGCAGTCCTTTCTCACACATTTTCGAGGCCAGGTGCAGCGCGTTGCGTTCTGCCAGTTCCTCGTCGCTGACCTTGGCGAGGCAGTCGCCGCTGTTGAGGATTTTGAAGAGTAGCTTGTCGCCCTCCTCACCGTACTTCCCCATGAGGGTCTGCAGGGTTTCCATGGCGGGTGTCTCTATTTGCTGGAAGCCATAGAGGGCGTACACCTCGCGTATGGTGTTGAAGATGTAGTTGCGCTTAGCCATCTCCACGGGAGAGAAGTCGCGCGTTCCTTTGGGTATACTGGGTTTCTGTGCCATTTATTTTCTAACGATAGTTTGTGCCCTGTCCGGGCCGATGGAGATGATTTTAATGGGTGTTTCGAGCTGTTGCTCCAGGAAGTGGATGTAGTTGCTGAAGGCTTCTGGGAATTGTTCCTCGGCGGTCAGTTGTGTCATGTCTGTTTTCCAGCCAGGCAGTTCCTCGTAAACAGGTTCTATACCTTCCTCAACGCTGTATGGGAAATAGTCTATCTGCTTTCCGTTTTGTCGGTAGGCCACACAAGCCTTGATGGTTTCGAAGGTGTCGAGCACGTCGCTCTTCATCATGATGAGCTGTGTGACACCATTGACCATGATGGCGTACTTCAGTGCGACGAGGTCTATCCAGCCGCAGCGGCGCTCGCGTCCAGTCACTGCACCATATTCATGTCCGAGGTCGCGTATTTTCTTTCCCGTTTCATCGAAGAGTTCCGTGGGGAAAGGTCCTGCGCCAACGCGTGTGCAGTAGGCTTTCATGATGCCGTACACCTCACCTATCTTATTAGGTCCAATGCCCAGTCCGGTGCACGCTCCAGCGCAGATGGTGTTGGACGAGGTGACGAAGGGATAAGAGCCAAAGTCCACATCGAGCATCGTACCCTGTGCACCTTCGCAGAGCACACTCTTTCCGCTCTTCAGCAGGTTGTTGATTTCATGTTCCGAGTCAACAAGATGGAACTGCCGGAGGTACTCCACGCCCTCCATCCATTTCTGCTCCACGCCGTCCAGGTTGTAGTCGAAGTGGAGAGACTGGAGAATGGCTTCGTGGCGCGCCTTGCAGGCTGCGTATTTCTTCTCGAAATGGTCAAGGATGTCACCGACGCGCAGTCCGTTGCGCGACACTTTGTCGGTGTATGTAGGTCCAATGCCTTTTCCTGTCGTTCCCACCTTGTTCTTGCCTTTGATCGTCTCGTAGGCAGCATCGAGCAGGCGGTGAGTAGGCATGATGAGGTGGGCCTTCTTGGAGATGTGGAGTCTGCCTCGCAGTTCGTGTCCACTGGCTTCGAGT
>CAVAIX010000059.1:0-11661 GCA_963588695.1 Bacteroidaceae bacterium
CCGATATATCATGCCGCCGACGGACGACATCTACATCCTGCGCGTGGCCAACAGAAAACAGCTGCAAATCGTGGGGGAAGACCTAAGAGCCAAACAGGTGGACGACTATCAGAACTGCATCGTGATGATAGACAACCGAGCAGGCATCCAGCGCATCTTGATAGAGAGCAAGAAGGCCGCCTTTCGCGATGTGAAGCAGGTGGCAGGGATATTGGAATACACCTTCAACGCATTCCTCCGTCGATACAGTCTAGCCGTCACACTGCGCCATCTGAAAGACCCTGGCACGTTCTGGCAGGTGGTCAGCGACAGGCGTTCCTATCCCAAGGGCTTCTATAAGTTGCGCTTTAAGTTGCCATACCCCAACCTGGAGCGGCTGCGCAAGGTGTACGACCGACTGTTCTCGCAGACTCAGCAGAGTTTCAACTGTGGCGTCGAAATGAACTTCATCACCCCCAAAGGCGAGCTGAACCTGAACGAGAAAGACCCCTTTCAGAAGGAGTTGATGGAGTGGTATATGAAGGATGCTGGAGGCGACGTCGCCCTCTACGCCAACACCTCGAAGCGGCAACCCATCGCGATAGGAAAAGACTCCTTTCGCACAGTCGACATCAAACCCTCGACGATACAGCGCGCGGCAGAGGATGCCGTCAACAAAGACCTGTTCGGGAGCGCTGCGTTCAATGAGATAAAGACAACACTGAAAACTGGCATCAACCCCTAACCCCTATGGCAAAATCGCTCACCACCGAGGAACAACAGTGCCTCCACCATCGCTACAAACAGAACGACCTCTACCGCCAGTGGTTGCCCATCCTCACCATGCTACACCGCGACGTTGGCGTGCTGGAGCCTACGCTGATGTGGGCGTTGGCCGAACGGCAGATAGCGCGACTGCGCAAGGAGGAAACGTTTCGGGAACATGAAATCGCACCCATCTACACCGAGCTGCTTGACCACTGCGGCGAGCGACGCTCGGCAGACACGGTGATGTGCATCATGCTGACCATGCTGATGAACGCTGTAGAGAAAGGTCATGAGGACGAGCACTTTGACAACGAACCGATGTGCATAGCCATCCTGGACATAATGGGCAGCGACCCCTATCACATCAAAGTCATGGAACTGTTCAAACAGCGGCAGACGGGCTACGACGGGAAACCAATCGTCATCACTCCCTTCGACCCCATGAAGAACCCAGTCGAGAACGCCACTGCGGACGAGAAGAACAAAAAGCCGGAGCTGACGCCCCAGCAGCAGGCAGTCAAGGCGTTTGTGGACGAGATAATCCAACTGACCAACAAAGCCTACGAAACCTACAACGGCCAAAGCATGAGCCCTGCTGCAAATCAGCCCGAGGTGAAAATCGTCATCCAAAAGGAACAGCTGGTGCAGTGCTTGCAGGACAAAATGAAAAGCGACTTCGAGGGACTGCTAGAAGGGTGCTACCCTGTGGATGGCAAAACGAAACGGCGGAAGTGTCAGTTTGTGCGCAAGCTGATGGATGACGGGGGCTTCGGTAAGTTGCCCAAGAAAATGCTTGCACAACTGCTTGCTCCCATTGTTGAACTCTCAGTGGGATGCACGGCAACCTATCTGAGCAAGAAGTAACCACCGCTATTATAAAATAGGTACGCGCGAGGGCCTGTTCCGTGAGATTGGAGCAGGCTTTTTTGTGCCTTTATGGATGGATAACATGGATTAATTCTTCGGAGGTATGGATTAATTTTTGTGATCCATCAAGTTATTCATAAATTGGTTGATTTTTAGCGAGTTATGAATAATGAATTAATTTGAATAACATTTCCAATCATCGTTTTTACGCCGTTCCTTTGCATCGTTCAAATTATAAATTATTTCAAAACAATGCAAAAAATCAATTTTATCAAGAACGAGCTATTAGCTCAGAACGTCCTGATGGACGGCAGTGTTAACTTTCAAGCCAACGGCGACATCCACTTCCTTCCCTGCCCCTGGGAGGACGGCAAGCAGGTGACTCCCCATGGAGCGCGCGTGCGCTACCAAGGTGGCATCTCGGTAGATGGCGACGGACACACCCACGTGAAGCGATACTTCCGCGGAACGAAAGGACCGAAGTACGAAACGCTCTACGAGACGGAGCACGGAGAGGTGAAGATGACGCGACCGCTTTGGCGAAAAGACGCCAGCCACCCCAACGGGTATCGTCGCTTAACCGAAGAACGCGTGTACGTCACGTTTAAGTTTCCAAAGAAGTATCTGGCCAGCACGATGGCGTGGTTCTTTCGACAGGAGGCGGAGAAAATCGAAGCATTTCTCAGAACGAGAATGACCAGCACACAGTGGACAGAAAAGGTGAAGGAGGGCTAAGCGATGGAGCAGAACAACAACATCATCAATCAGCAGCAGGAACAACAACCATTCACCTGCATCGGCAAGGGGCACGGAGCCCCCTGCCTCCCTGCCACGCGAGCACAGTGGGAGACACTGAGACGCGCTTCGTGGCTGCAACAGATGTGCGACAGGATAGCGCGAGGCGACAGCGAGTTGAAGCACCGACTGCCCGTGTGGACACCCCATTGCGCCCAGTTTCGCGAGAACCATCGCGCCACCAGCGACGCCTTGAAACCGCTCCGCCGACTGATGCTCGACTTCGACGAGAAGGGCCACACGAACGAGATCTACGAGCGGCTCTCAGACCACTCGCCACTGACGGTGCTGCTCATCGAGGAGAGCGTCAGACGGGGCACGCACGTGCTGGTGGAACTGCCAGAAGGCATGACGGCCGACGAGGCGCAGCAGCTGATGCAAGAGGCCACAGGCTTCGAACCCGACAAGGCCGTGAAGGATGTGGCGCGCTGCATCTATATGGTGACAGAAGCCCACACCCGGTTCGTCAGCCCTAAGCTTTTTTGGCAAGAGGCAAGGGGCGAGGGGCAAGAGGACGCCAGCCCCTCACCTCTCGCCTCTCGCCTCTCGCCTCTCGCCCCAAAGGCTCCGCCTTTGGAGTTCAAAGGCATCCCCTATCAGGACATCATCGCCGAGTGGTGGTTGAGAAACGGTGGGGAGCCTGCCGAGGGCGAGCGCAACGTGAAGTTGCATAAGTTGGCGGTGAGCCTGCGCGCCATCTGCGACAACCGAAAAGAGGTGCTGATGGCCGTGATGCCGCGCTTCGGACTCTCAGAGGCGGAGCTGAAATCCATCGTCGACTCGGCCTGCAAGGAAGCACCAAAGGGCATCTCGAAGTTGATGCTGCAAATCGTGGAGGGCAAGAGGCAAGAGGCTGGAGGCGAGGGGCTCGAAGGCGAGGGGCAAGAGGCTGGAGGCGAGAGGCTGGAGGCTAGTGGCGAGGGGCTGGAGGCGAGTGTGGACGTCGACGCGCTACCCATCGGACTGAAGGAGAGTCTCGTCGGTGTACCTCCCTCGATGCACCTGCCCACGCTCTGCGGCATCATGCCCATGGCGGCAGCCTATGCAGATGGTGTGGAGGTGGAATACTGCGACGGCAACATCCAGCACTTGGGACTGATGGCCATCATCCGTGGCGAGCAGGCTTCGAACAAGAGTGTGGTGACGCGCGTCATCGACATCTGGAAACGACAGTTTGAACAGGAGGACACCCTGGCGCGTCAGCGCGAAGAGGAGTGGCGCGAGCGCAGGAAGGGGCGCAAGGCCAACGAGAAAGCACCCGACGACCCCCACGTGCAGATACGCATGGTGCCCGTCACCGTGTCGTGCTCCACCCTGCTGAAACGCTTTAAGAACTCGGGCGGCCACACCCTCTTTAGCTTCGGTGAGGAACTCGACACACTGCGCAAGACGAATGGGGCTGGCTCATGGTCGTCGAAATACGACATCTATCGCCTAAGCTTCGACCGAGGCGAGTGGGGACAGGACTACAACTCGGATGCGGCCGAATCGGGTGTGGTCAAAGTGGCCTACAACTGGACACTGCTCGGCACCAACGGGGCACTGCACAAGTGCTTCCGCTCAGACAACATCGAGAACGGACTCTCCAGTCGCATCCTCGTGGCCGAGATGCCCGACGCCTCGTTTGCAAAGATGCCGAAGTTTGGCAAGCGCTCCATGGAGGACGAAGCGCGAATACAGGAGGCCGTCACCCGATTGCGCTCCTACAGCGGACTCATCGACACGCCACGCCTGCGCCACGCCATCGAGGAGTGGGTGGAAGAGAAACGCGTGGAGGCAGCGAAGGACATCGACCGCGTGAAGGACACCTATCGCAAGCGCGCGGCCGTCATCGGCTTCCGCTGCGGTGTCGTCTTCCATCTGCTCAGTGGAGCAGCTAAGGAGAGCAAGGCGTGCATCGACTTCGCACTGATGATGGCCGACTACTGTCTGAGTCAGCAGATGAAGACCTTCGGCGAGGCACTGCGGAGTCAGTATGTCGACGCCAGCAGCGAGTGTCAACGCTTTGGTGCCAACCACTCCGTCTTCGACAGGCTCGCACCCACCTTCTCGCGCGACGACCTCCACGCACTGAAGCAAGACTGCACGGTCAGCACCCTCCGCTCCGTCATCTCGCGGTGGAAGCTCGACGGATGGATAGAACGCGTAGACCGCCGACACTGGAAGAAAACGTCCAAATGTCCAAATGTCCAAACGTCTCATTAAGGTCATTTCAATCATTCAAAAAGAATCAAAAAAAGCATTATGGAACTCACTCTAACACGCATTGCAAAACGCAAGACCTACACCATAGGCCACCTCTACATCAACCAGCGCACCGATGACGAGTATCTGGCTGGACAACGCCTCGTCTACCTCTGCGACACGCTCGAACCCACCGCACTGGAGCTGAAAACCGCTGTCGACACCGACACCGTGCTCCGCTCCCCCAAGAAGGTGCAGACACTCAAGCCCTTCGCCATTCCCGAAGGACGCTACGCGGTGGTCATCACCTACTCGCCTGCCTTCAAAACCCACCTGCCCCTCCTGCTCGGTGGACCGCGCTTCAACGCCCTCTTCAAAGGCATACGCATCCACGCTGGCAACACGGCACAAGACACCCGAGGCTGCATCCTCGTAGGGCGCAACCAGCGCGTCGGACAGGTGCTCGAGTCGCGAAAATGGCTCTACGAACTCAAGCAGCGCATCGTAGAAGCCAAAAACAAAGGTGAGCCCGTGTGGCTCACCATCCGATAAATGTTTGAGCCGGACGGCGCACCAGCGAAGCACCGATGCTGACCACCAGCACGGCTACGATGAAGAGCAGGGAGGCTACGGCATCAATCTCTAAGTACTCGTGAACCAGCATCTTCAGACCAATGAACACTAACAGCACGCAGACACCAACCTTCAAGTAGCGGAACCTGTCGGCTATGGCGGCCAACAGAAAGAACATGGCGCGCAAACCCAAGATGGCGAAGATGTTGGAGAAGAACACCACATAGGGGTCGAGCGACACGGAGAAGACGGCTGGAATGCTGTCGAAGGCGAAAATCAAGTCGCTGAACTCGATGACCAACACGGTGACAAACAACGGTGTGAGCAGCCAACGACCACGCTTCCGCACGAAGAAGCGGTCGCCCTCGAACTGCGGATGCATGCGCCCTGTCTTAGAGAGAACGCGCACCAACGGATGGTGCTCCACGTCCATCTCCTCCTTCTTGTTGCGGTTGATGAACATCTTCACACCGCTATACACCAACAACGCTCCAAAGAGCAGCAACACCCAGTCGAAGCGACTGATGATGGCCGCACCGAGAAAGATGAAGACGAAGCGAAGGATGATGGCTCCTAAGATGCCCCAGTTGAGCACGTGCTGATACTCATCCTTGCCAACACCAAAGGAGGTGAAAATCATCATCATCACGAAGAGGTTGTCGACAGACAGCGTCTTCTCTATCAGATAACCCGAGATATAGGAGATGGTCATGTAGTGGCGATACTGTTGCAGACTGGCTTCGAAATCATCGGCATCGAGCGTCAGATGCGCTGCATAGCGAGACGAGACTGCTTGCAAGTCTTGCATGGTTTCAATACCGTGCACCATGTCGCCATGAAACCAAAGGAAGACGGAGAAGAGCAAGGCGAGCGCTATCCAGACTGCCGTCCAGGTGCCTGCCTCCTTGACGGAAACCACGTGCGCCTTGCGGTCGATGACCAGCATATCCAACACGAGAATGGCAGCGATGAAGGCAATGAAGCCTACTAAAAACAATATTTCGTTCATCGATGTACCTTCGTTTTGTTGGGGCAAAGGTACGAATAAGCGAGCAGAATACGCAAAAACAACGCAAAGAATTTGGCCGTTCTCGCATTTTTTCCTACCTTTGTGTCCGAAACTAATCAAAAACTAAAACACAAATGAAAAGACATTTCCTGCTTTCACTGATTGCTCTCTTAGCATTTTCCAACAGCATCCACGCACAATTCGCATGGGGCATCCACCCTTGGGCACACAAACGGGTGGCTTATTTCGGAGACTCCATCACTGACCCAAGAAACAGCGCTTCGAAGATGAAATACTGGAGCTTCTTGGAGGAATGGCTGGGCATCACGCCCTATGTCTATGGCGTGAGCGGACGACAATGGGATAACATTCCAGCACAGACGGACAAGCTGCAACAGGAGCATGGGGACTCGGTGGATGCTATCCTCGTGTTCATCGGTACAAACGACTTCAACGCGGGCATCCCCATCGGCGAATGGTGCACGGTCACGGAGGAGCAGGTGATGGCTGGAATACACGAGCCGAAACACTTGGTGACGCGCAATCAGATGCGACCCATCATGGACGCCTCCACCTACCGCGGACGCATCAACATCGCACTCGACAAGTTGAAACGCACCTATCCTACCAAGCAAATCGTACTGCTCACACCGATTCATCGGGCTGGCTTCTATAACAGCGATAAGAACTGGCAACCGACGGAAGACTACTACAACCGCTGTGGAGAACCCTTTCTGCGCTACGTGGAGTCGGTCAAAGAGGCTGGAAACCTATGGGCTGTCCCTGTCATCGACCTCAACGCGCTCTGCGGACTGTTCCCGATGATGGACGAGGGTGCGATTTATTTCAAGGATAAGGAGAAAGACAGACTCCACCCCAACGATGAGGGACACCGACGCATGGCCGCCACGCTGGTCTATCAGCTCGCTACCCTACCCTGCATCTTCTGACGCCTGCAAGAGAAAATCAACGGAAAGCATTGACGAGACCGGCCACCCAGACAGCCTCCTCTTCGCACATCTGCGGATGGCAAGGAAGACTAAGTTCTTGCTGGTGCAGTCGTTCGGTGATGGGAAACGATTCGGGCAGCGCGCGAAAACAGGCCTGATGGTGGGGCGAAATGGGATAATGAATGGCGGTCTCCACATCGTTGGCTTGCAGATAACGCTGCAACTCGTCGCGCCGCGCGCAGAACACGGGATAGATGTGATAGACGGCTCCAGGCGACATTCGCATCGTTCGCACCTGCGGATGACAGATTAACGCATCATAAACGGCTGCAATGCGACGGCGCACGCGGTTGTCGTCGTCCAGCCAAGCGAGTTTCACGTCGAGCACGGCTGCCTGTATCTCATCCATGCGTGAGTTGCGCCCACAATGGGGAAACACATACTTCTCACTGCTCCCATAGTTACCCAGTCGGCGCACCATCTCAGCCAGTCGGTCATCGTCGGTAGTCACCGCTCCAGCATCGCCAAGTGCACCAAGGTTCTTCGTGGGATAGAAGCTGTGTCCAGCAGCATCCCCCAACGCGCCCGTCTTGCGTCCGTTCCATTCGCAGCCATGCGCCTGCGCGTTGTCTTCTATCAGTTTCAGTCCATATTGCCTGCAGAGGTCTGCCACTCGTGTCGTATAGGCGCAACTGCCATAGAGATGAACAATCATCACGGCACGGGTGCGCGGAGTAATGGCTTGTTCTATCCAGCGGTCGTCAATCTCCAGTGTCTCTGGATTGGGTTCCACAAGGACAGGGACGAGGCGGTTCTCCGTGATGGCCAAGATGGAAGCCTGAAACGTATGCGCAGGCACGATGACTTCATCGCCTTCGTGCATCACGCCCAGTTCGATATAGGCACGAAGTATCAACCACAGGGCATCGAAGCCATTGCCGCAACCGACACAATGGTGCGTACCGATATACGCGGCATAATGCGTCTCGAAGCGTTGCACGGCTGCGCCTTGCAAGTAGCGTCCACTCCTTAACACGCGACTGACCGCCTCCTGCAACTGCCACATCCGCGCGTCTGACAAGCATCCTAAATCCAGGTATTTCATATTAGAGCGTCCATTGATAAGTGTCATAACAAATGCTCCGAGCACCGAAGCCTTCTTTCTGGTAGGCTAACGATGCATTCAAGTCACAGGAGGCGGTCGCCGTAGACTTCCCGAAGTCGAAATAACGATAGTCGAGCGTATCGCCTTGCAACAGCCAGTCAAACAGGGCATCGAGCACATGAAGGCGTTTGCCTTCTGCCGAGGCTGCGATATACTGCACATGAACGGTCTGTCGACAAACATACAACACTGCTCCACCCTCGACACAACCATCTATCACGGCCACGAAGAGCCGAATCTGCTGTGGGAAGCGACGGTGTAGCAATCGTATCTCGTCCAGCGTGTGAACAGGAGCGACGCTGTATTTCTCCCGAAGATTGTCAGTAAGAATATGCCAAAAGGCCGCATAGTCCTCCGTCTCCTGCACCACGCATCCCTGCCGCTGAGCCACACGCGCCCCATGTTTCCGAATGTCGCGCCACGGCAACGTATTGTTCTTGCAGACCATCGCAGAAACATCGCGCCCCACGAGTTGCGCACGACACACCTTAAACAAGGCATATAAGTCCTCCTCGGCTCCATACTGATGATAGATCCAAGGCACAGGTTTATAATGTACCGTCCGAATGCCTTCACCGCGCAGATAGTCGTTGAGCGCAGAGAACAACAGCACGATGCGCTCCGCTGTGGCCTTCTCGTCCATCAATAGTCCACCGTAGGTCAGTCCATCGTGCGAACAAAGCACATCACCGCACCGATGAGCAGGCAACAGGGCCATCAAACGTCCATCGAACCAGCACATCAAGGAGGCATCATGGAAGCGGTCAGCATGATAGTCCATATACTGACGGTGGAACAGAAAGGTGGCATTCTTCGAGCGTGCCACAAAATCATTCCACGCATCGGCATCAGACGGCTGATAGGGGGCTATTCGGAACATCTCACGTAGTCCAAAAACGCATCGTAGTCTTCTATATAGTCTGCCGCATCGTAATGTTCAGAAGCTAAGACCAGACACACCGCACCCGACGAGAAGTCATCCAGCGTGCGCCAAATGCCCTGTTCGATGAGCAGTCCTTGATAGGGATGGTTGAGGAGCACCGTCTTGCGCTCGAACCCGTTGTCGAGTGTGACATGGAAAGCACCGCTCACCGCCACTAACATCTGACGCAGTTGTCGATGAGCGTGTCCACCCCGACTGCCGCCGCCAGGCACATCATACAGCCAATAGACTCGCTTGATGTCGAAGGGAACAGCATCGAGTGCCTCCGCCACTGTGAGGTTGCCCCGGGGGTCGGCAATCTTGGGCAGACTGACCAGTTTAATGTCTAAGTTTCGCATAGGGGTCGGTGCCCAAAACCGTCTTGGCCAATCGCTTCGCCTTGTCGCGCAGCGCATTCGTGTCTGCGGTAGTGTCTCCATAACACAGCACCACACCCATGCGTCGTCCGATATGTGCTTCGGGCTTTCCAAAGATGCGCACGCGGGTACATTCTTCCTTCAGCGCATCCAAGAGGTTATAGTCCAGCGGCCCTTGTTTCTCTTCTGGTGAGAGAATCACAGCCGAAGCACCAGCGTGTTCGAGACGGATGTCTGCAATAGGCAGTCCCATCACGGCACGGAAATGCAGTTCGAACTCGGAGAGATTGGTGGTGTGGCCGAGTGTCACCATACCCGTATCGTGCGGACGAGGACTCAACTCGGAGAAAATCACCTCGCCCTGCTTGGTCAAGAAGAACTCAACGCCCCAAATACCGAAGCCTGTCAAGGCTTTCGTCACCTGATCGGCCATGTGTTGCGCTTGAGCAAGTGCCTCGTCGGAAATCTTATAGGGTTGCCACGACTCACGATAGTCGCCGCCTTTCTGCACGTGTCCGATGGGCGGACAGAACAGTGTAGGTCCATGCTTCTGTGTCACGGTAAGGAGCGTGAACTCCGAATCGAAGTCGATAAACTCCTCGATGATGACCTCCTTCACATCGCCACGACTGCCCTCCATAGCTTCCTTAAAAGCCTGTTCGAGTTCCCCATCGTTGTGCACATAGCTCTGTCCGTGACCCGACGATGACATCAGCGGCTTGACCACACAAGGGAAGCCTATCTCGTCGGCGGCTTTCTTGAACTCATCGAAGGTCTTGGCGTAGAAATACTTTGCGGTGCGCAAGCCTAACTCCCGTGAAGCTAAATCGCGAATGGCGCGTCTGTTCATGGTGAAATTGACAGCACGGGCAGAAGGCACCACTTGAATGCCTTGCTTCTCGAAGTCAAACAGACGTTCCGTACGGATGGCCTCAATCTCGGGAACGATGATGTCGGGCTTATGCTTGTTGACAACAGCCGTCAACGCATCTCCGTCCAGCATCGAGAAAATCTCCCGTTCGTCCGCCACCTGCATAGCTGGCGCATGGTCATAACGGTCGCAAGCCACCACATAGGCTCCTGCGCGCTTGGCGGCAATCACGAACTCCTTACCGAGTTCACCGCTTCCGAGTAGTAGTATTTTCTTCATTGACACTAAATGTTATTATTGGTTTGAGTACATGTTGTCGTAGTATTTCTGGTAGTCGCCCGAGGTCACGTTGTCGAGCCAGTCCTGATGGTCGAGATACCAGCGGACAGTCTTCTCGATGCCTTCCTCAAACTGTAGACTGGGTTCCCAGCCTAATTCGTGTTGCAGCTTGGTGGAGTCGATGGCGTAACGGGCATCATGGCCGAGGCGGTCGGTGACGTAGGTGATGAGGTTGAGGTCTTCTCCGTCCTTGCGCCCGAGCAAGCGGTCGACGGTACGAATGAGGGTCTTGACAATGTCGATGTTCTTCCACTCGTTGAAGCCCCCGATATTGTATGTCTCGGCCACCTTTCCCTCATGGAAGATGAGGTCGATAGCGCGTGCGTGGTCTTCTACAAACAGCCAGTCGCGCACATTCTCTCCCTTGCCATAGACGGGTAGCGGCTTGCGGTGGCGGATGTTGTTGATGAAGAGCGGAATGAGCTTCTCTGGAAACTGATAAGGGCCATAGTTATTGGAGCAGTTGGTCACGATGGTTGGCAGACCATAGGTATCGTGGAAGGCGCGCACGAAATGGTCGCTACCAGCCTTCGAGGCGGAATAGGGCGAATGGGGATTGTATTTGGTCGTTTCGAGGAAGAAATCCTCTCCATAGGCCAGATGATGCGTTTCTGAACTGGCCTTCGTGGTGAACGGCGGCTGGATGCCGTCGGGGTGTGTCATCTGCAAAGCTCCATACACCTCGTCGGTGGAGATGTGATAGAAACGCTTGCCTTCATATTTCTCTGGCAATGACTCCCAATAGCATTTCGCCGCTTGAAGCAGCGAGAGTGTTCCCATGACATTCGTCTGCGCAAAAGTAAAAGGGTCTTTGATGGAGCGGTCTACATGGCTCTCAGCGGCCAAATGGATGATGCCGTCC
>CAVAIX010000060.1:0-11473 GCA_963588695.1 Bacteroidaceae bacterium
ACTTGAAGGTGGCGTATGAGTACGGCATGAAGTGGATAAAAAAACACGCACCAATCACTACGGAATGGCTCATTACGCTTGCATCTAAGGTGATGGCTCGTACAGGGAGTGAATACAACTCCCTCGGCGGTCACTTCGATGCATCTAAAGGAGAACTGCGCAAACTTAATGTGACTGCTGGCTTTGGCGGACGTTCGTACATGGCTTTTCAGAAAGTACCAAGCAAGTTGGCTGCGTTTTGCGAAGAACTAAACCGTCGACGGCAAGCAATAGACTCCAACGATGCCGCTAACATCTATGAACTGAGTTTGTGGGCACACTACGAGTTGGTGACTATTCACCCTTGGGCAGACGGAAATGGAAGAACCAGCCGACTACTGATGAACCTGCTGCAAATGGAGTTTGGCGTATTGCCTACAAAGGTGCAGAAAGAAGACAAGGCAGAGTATATCCAAGCCTTAATTGATACAAGAGAGGAAGAAAACATCAACATCTTCATCGACTGCATGACGGAGTTGCATTGTCGCCATCTGAAGTCAGATATCGACCAATACGTCAAATCGACATCATAGGAAATGGTCAATAAAGTGCCTCAAAGTACTTGTCGTTTCAAAGGAAACGCTCTTTTGGCAGAAGTCTCTAAAAACTGCATTTGAGGGAGTAAAAAGGCAGGTAGAATGTCCGCGAGTTTGAGTCGGCCGACTGACGGGCGACACCTGCCATAAGAAAAATCAGGCACAACCCTTTTTCAGGATTGTGCCTTTTTTCATGGTTCCCATTCTTGGCGGACAGCGTTTCCGACGTGTCCACAAGGACTAATATCCCGTGTTCTGGACGTACAGTCCCGGTGTGATGTTCATTTGGTTCTGCGGAATCGGATAGAGATAGCGGCCGTCGGCCACGTCGGCCGTGTTGGTGCCATCTGGATTGCCGTAGCGGGCGAACATATCCAGGGTTTCCTGCTTCCAGCTGCCATAGCGTACCTGGTCAAACCAACGGATACCTTCTCCGGCAAACTCCAGCCGGCGCTCACGCTTCACGTATTTCAGCGCCTCGGCGGCACTGGTGGCAGTGACAGGGTCACAGCCGGCACGCTCGCGAATCTCGTTGACCACGGCAACAGCTCCGCTCACATTGTTCTCGGCACACATAATCTCAGCGTTGAGCAGCATCATGTCCTCAATGCGGAGAATGGGGAAGTTCACAGGCCAGTCCTGCATGCTCACCAGGGCACTATAGTCCATCGTCAATCCCAACTCGTCCATCTTGGGTTTGGAGGGCACAGGCTTGTAGAACTCACTCTTTGCGTAGACATCAGTGGTCACACCGTCCACGGTCACCGACTCCTTCTCATTGGAGTAGGCATCGGTGTTGGCTTCAGCCGGATAGCCGTCGAGCAGCGTCCATCCCTCTCCGCGCAAGTCCTTGTTGCCGCCAGAGTACACCTTGTCGAACTCATAGCGCAGGGTCTTCTCCACATAGATTTCATAGCCGTAGAACTTTACGCCCACGCCGCTCGTATAGGAGGGAGGCAGCGACTTGACGAAGAAGGCCGTGCCAGGGTCGCCTGTGCCGCCCGTACGGTACTGGATGGCGAAGATGCTGTACTTATTGTTGTAGTCGGGTGTCCACTGCTTGCGCCACTCCGTGATGGTCGGAGCCCAGTAGTCGCTCTTCTTGGCGAGCACCTGCGCGAGGTAAGTCTTAGCCTTGGCCATGGCCGATGCATCGTTGAAGGGATAGCCTGCCAGCGTCATGTACACACGGGCCAGCATAGCGGCAGCAGCCGTCTTGTCAGCGCGTCCCTGGTCGGGCACGGCAGTTCCCGTAGCGTTGACCACCTTACCCTTCTCCGGCAGGTTGAGAGCAGCTTCCAAGTCTGGAATGACCACCTCGTTGATGATGGTCAGTGCATCTGACTGGGGCGTGGTGTTCACCACGGAGGGCGAGGACGGCTCGGTCACCATCGGGATGTTGCCGAACAGGCGAGCCAGCTCGAAGTAAGCCCAACCGCGAAGGAAGCGCACCTCGTTGACCAGCTGCGCCTGAATGGTGGCGTTCTCATATGTGGCACCTTCTATCTTCTTGATGGCCACATTGGCATCGTAGATGACCTTGTACCACATGTTCCACGTGTTCTCGAAAGTGCTGGCCGTCGCATTGGCACGGAAAGCACTCACGTCCGAGCGGTCGTTCTGTCCGTTGACAATGGGGTTGACCCAGGCATTGTCCGAGCGGCACTCCGACATGCCGTAGTATTCGCGGTCGGTAGCATAGCGCAAGTCGGAGTAGACACCTATCACGCCCTGGTTGGCCTGTGCCAGGGTCTGATAGAACCCGTCGGAAGAAAGCAGGTTCACTGGGGGTTGGTTGAGGTAGTTGTCGCAGGAAGCCATGCCGACGGCCAGCAGGCCACAGCAACCGACAACGGGCATGGTGCGGAATATATTCTTCAGTTTCATAATTCTTCTGTTCTTTTATGTTTCAAATAATCCGTTAGAAAGTGATGTTGGCACCGAAGGTGAAGATGCGGGCCGAGGGGTAGCCGCCGTAGTCGATGCCCGTTGCGGTGGCACCGCCTGGAACGGACTTGCTGCCGTTCGACACCTCGGGCGAGTAGCCGTGGTAGTAGCTGTGTGCACGAAGCAGGTTCTCCCCCGAGAAGTAGATGCGGGCGCGCTGCAGTATCTTGGTCTTCAACGGCAGGGTGTAGCCCACGGTCAGGTTCTTCAGACACAGGTAGTCACTGCTCTCCAGCCAGCGCGAGTCCACCTGTCCACCACCCACGGTGCTGAGGATGTAAGGTGTCGAGCCGTCGCCAGTCTCTGTCTCGCTCCACCAACCCGTGGTCCAGCAGTCCATGACATTGGATGAAGCACCCATACCCGGACGGTCTATGGCACGGCCAAAGCAACCAAAGATCTTGCCGCCCGTCTGTGCTGTCAGCAGGAAACTGGCATCGAAGTTCTTCCACTCGAAGGTGTTGGTCATACCGAATGTCCACTTTGGTGTGGGCTGACCCAGATAGAGACGGTCGTTGCTGAGGTCGATGTTTCCGTCGTGGTTCACGTCGCGGTAGCGGATGTCACCGGGTTTGTTCACCTTGCCGTTGAAGGTCACCTGACTGACACCGCACTCGGCGGCATAAGCATCGAGTTCCGCCTGCGTGTTCCACACACCGATGGCCTCATACATATAGAAGGCGTTCACGGGGTGTCCCACGGCCAGGATATTCGAGGCGTTAGCACCATCACCGATACCATTGAAGCCAGAATAGATGGGCGTATTGTCCGTGCCGAGAGAAATCACTTCGTTCTTGTTGTAGGAAGCATTGAAGGAGGTGGTCCACTTGAACTGTCCCGTCATGTTGTGCGTGGTCAGCTCAATGTCAAGACCCTTGTTGGAAATCTCGCCCAGATTGCCCCAAATGGTTGTGAAGCCAGAGGCACCAGCCACGGGTACTTGGTAGAGCAAGTCTTTCGTAGTCTTCGTGTACCAGTCTACGGAGAGTTGTACGCGGTTGTTTAGGAATGCAAAGTCGAGGGCCACGTCCGTAGAGTGGGTTTTCTCCCAACCCAGGTCGGCATTGCCGAGCGAGTTGGCCGTGTAGCCTGCTGCGCCAGCGTAGGTCACGGCACTCAGCGTGGCATATGCAGCCGTATTGGAGATGTTATTGTTGCCCGTCACACCATAGCTGGCGCGCACCTTCAGTGTGTTCCACCAGTTGAGTCCGAGATTCTTCCAAAACGGCTCACTACTGACCATCCAGCCTGCGCTGGCTGCTGGGAACACGCCCCACTTGTTGTCGCCACCGAAGACGGAGCCACCATCCCAGCGGAGCGAGGCAGACAGCATGTAGCGTTCGTCGAAGTTGTACTGTGCACGACCGAACACCGAGACCAGCTTATTGGGCGTGGCCTCCGTCACGGTGTTGGCATTCGGTGTGACTTGACTGCCGTTGAACGAACCAGTGATGGCATCGTTGGCAAACGGAGCCTTGTAGGTCTGCGAGGTGCTGAAGCCGACGTTGCTCTCCTCCCGGGACGTACCAGCCATTAGACTGACACCGTGCTTGCCGAACTCCTTGTCGTAGTTGACCAACGCCTGCAACAGGGTGGACCAGACGCGCGAGGTACTGTGGCCACCACTCGACTGCGTACCCTCGCCCTGCGCCCAGTTGGCGTTGGCACTGGTAAATTTATAGGTCTGTCCGTCCACGTCGTAATAGTTAGTAGCTCCCGACAGTTCCACCTTCAAGTCCTCAATCGGCGTGATGCGCACGAAGGCATTGCCCAAGAAGCGCACACGATTGCTCTTGCTGATGTTCGTCTCCAGCGCATAGACTGGAGCTGACGTGGAGCCTGCCCAAGAATAACGGTTGTTTGGCTGGGCGTTGATCTGGTAGCCCACGCCAGCGTCAGAGACGGGGACAGCGGCAAGGATATTGTGAATATAGGAGTCTTTGCCGTTTGCAGAACCCGAGCCGTTGGCCACGATGTATGTGGGCGCGAGGTTCAGTCCGACGGAGATGTACTTGTTGATTTTGCTCTCCACGTTGGCTCGCAGGCTGAAGCGCTGATAGTCTGTGCCCTTCACCAAACCTTCCTGCTGCATGTAGCCACCGGAAATCATATAGGAGAGGTTGTCCGTTCCACCAGCCACGTTCACGTCGTAGTTCTGTACCACTCCAGCGCGGAAGGCGTGGTCTTGCCAGTCGAGCAAGTCCAGTTCACCAGCATCAGCATTGTAGGTATGGGCATCCTGAATATCCTTGCTCAAGTACTGGAACCAGCGGTCGTCGTTGATGATATTGTAGTTGGGCGAGGCCATCGAGCCTCCCATGTTCTTCATGCGCGTCTCGCTGTCGTCCTTGATGCTGGCCGTAGTGATGCCTTTCGTGGCCATGTTGGCCATGTAGTTGGCATCGTTCCACCGCATCTTGAATTCCATCCATTCCTCTGAGGTCATGATGTCAAGTTTCTTCTCTGCCGACTGCCAGCCGAAGCTGCCGTTGAATGTCACGGTGGGCTTGCCGCTCTTGCCGCGCTTGGTGGTGACCAGCACCACACCGTTGGAACCGCGCGAACCGTAGATGGCAGCCGAAGCCGCGTCCTTCAGCACCTCGATGGACTGGATGTCGCTCGGGTTAATGCTGCTGATGGTGGTCATGGGCACACCGTCCACCACATAGAGCGGGTCAGAGCTGGCATTGACAGAGGCTGCACCGCGCACACGAATCTTCGGGTCAGCACCTGGCTCGCTGCTCTCCATGCGCACCGTCACACCGGCCAACTGTCCCTGTAGGGCTTGCTCCGCACGAGCCAGTGGACGGTCTTTGATGCCGCTGTCGTCCATCTTGGCCACGGCGGCCGTTAGGTTACGCTTCTTCACCGCACCATAACCAATCACCACCACGTCGTCGAGAGTCGTCTCGTCTTCCAGCAGTGTCACGTCAATCGTCTGGCGACCGCCGACATTCACCGTCTGACTCTTGAAGCCTACATACGAGAACACCAGCGAGGCATTGGCAGGCACACCTTCCACGGTGTAGTTACCGTCGAGGTCTGTCACATTGCCCTTTGAGGTTCCCTTTACCAAGACACTGGCTCCAATGACTGGTTCGCCAGTAGCGTCCACAACCCGGCCCGTCACCTTGCTCTGTGCCATAGCGGCCACCGAGCAAAAGGCGAGCAACAGGAAAGTCACGATTCTTCGTCCTTTTTCTTTCATTTCTCTTTGTTTTAAGTTTGAAAAAATAGTAATTGTGTTATTTTTTTGATTATTCCATGTTTTCAGAGGTCTGCAATTTCAGTTTTAATCCCTTCAGTTTGTCCGAACGGACATCTATCGTCACCTTACCAGCGGTACGAGTGGCGCGGAACACAGCCATCACAAAACCGTTTTTCATCTGCTTGGGATTGACGGCAGGTAGGTCGTTCGTATAATGGTCGCCGTTGTCGGTGGCCAGCAGCGTAGCCTCACCGTTGACTTCAAACCTCACCATCCCGTCGCACAAAGGGGCGCGGCGGCCTTTCTGGTCAACGGCATAGATGCGGATGTACTGCAGGTCTGTTCCGTTGGCGCGCCAGTCTGCATTTTCGCACACCGCCTTCAAGGCTACGGCCTCGCCAGCCGTTTCTATCTTGTGGCGTGCCACTTCGCGGCCTCCCTTTCGGGCTACGGCCTGCAGTGTGCCAGCTTCATACGGAATGTCCTTCCAATACATTATATTTCTTTTGTGGATGTCGGTCGTGTCGTTGTGCTGTGTGCCCAGGCTACGGCCGTTGAGGAACAGTTCCACCTCCTCAGCATTGGTGTAGGTAAAGAGATTGTGGCGACTGCCTTGCTGTCTGTTCCAGTGGTCTGAGAGTTTCATGCGTCCAGATATGATATCGTTCCACTCCAGTTTCTCTCCTGCTTCATCCACCACGGCAATATGCACCAAAGGCTTGTCCTCTTCAAACGATGCCTTCATCAGATAAGCCTGCGGATAAGGCTCCAGCGTATGGCTGAAAAACGAATAGTCCCATCCCTTCTTCGGCCATCCACTCGTCTCCCCCCAATACTCCACGGCTCCCCAATACGCCAAACCCACCATGCGTTGGCGGTCCATGCCGTAATAGGCAGCTGCCAGCTCGTTGGTACTTGCCTCGCTCTGGAAGATGTTCAGATGCGGGTTGTGCTTCAAGTAGTTCGCATAGGCATCGTAGCAATAGTTGAAGCTCGCCACATCGGTCACAGTAGCCAATTCTGGAGCCACTAGATACGTGCGGTAGATGGAGTCGTGCTTGTCTATGCCATTGCGCCGGGAGGGGAACATGGCCACCGTGGTGGGGCGCGTTCGGTCATAACGCTTCGCCAGCACATCCAGCAAGCGGTAGGTCGTGACGCCCCAGTCGCCAGTGTCATAGCCACAGAGGTCTTCACGCATTTGCAGCTCGTTGCCCAGACTCCACAGCACCACCGACGGGTGGTTGCGGTCGCGCTTGATCCACTCAGGAATGCCCTTGGCCCAATATTGGCTGAAAGGAATGCTGCCTGCCCAGTATTTCACGTCAGCCCACTTGTCCGTAAACTCGCTGACGATGATGAAGCCTTGGCGGTCGGCCTCGCGCAGGAAAGACTCGCTGTAGGGATTGTGGGAGGTACGTACCATATTGTAGCCAAACGCTTTCAGCTGGCGGAACAGCCGGGCGATGCCGGCCTCATAGGCTGCTGCGCCCAAAGCCCCCAAATCGTGATGGCAGGCAATGCCTTTCAGGAAGAGTTTCTTGCCGTTGAGCAGGAAGCCCTTTCCCTCCTGGAACGCGATGGTACGGATGCCGAACTCCTCGCTGACCCTGTCCACCTCACGGCCTCGATACAGGAGGGACACCCTTACTTGATACAGCATGGGGGTGTCGCACGACCACAGCTGCGGGTCACGTACACAGATGGAGGGTAACTTCACCTCGGGAAAGCGCAGTTTGGTCAGCGTGGGGGCAGGCGTTTCCGACACTCCTATTTGGCGGCCGTCGGGCGAGTATACCGTGGCCCGGATCAGCACATCCTTCCGCAGGGAGCGCGGACAGTCCAGTTCCACCTGTACACTGACATCGGCTTCAGTGCTGGTAACGCGTGGCGTGGTGATGTAAACGCCGTGACGCGCCACGGAAACAGAGTCTTTGATTACCAAATGCACATCGCGGTTGATGCCGCCGCCCGTGTACCATCTGCTGCGAGCGTCGGTACGGGTCTTCACTGCCAGCAGGTTCGGCCTGTCATAGTGGAGCAACGACGAGATGTCGGCATCAAAGCCCAAATAGCCATAGTAGTCATTGCCTATCTTCTTGCCATTGAGCCAGACCTCGCCGTTCTGCATCATTCCTTCAAAGTCGACAAGGACGCGCCGCTTCTTCCACGCGGGATTGGCCTTGAACGACTTGCGATACCAGCCTGTGCCCAGCGGTTTGTATCCACGTCCACCACTGGCCGTCGAGTCCCAGGGTTGCTCAAACTGATAGTCGTGGGGAAGGTCTACCATCCTCCACTGGTGGTCATCATAGTCAGTCTGTTCTGCACCTGATGCATCGCCATAGTGGAATTTCCAAGCGAAATTGAACAGGCTGTCCGTACGGGTTGAACCATCCGCTCCCAAAGCCGATGTTCCGCTGGCTACAGCCAATCCTGTCTGCACGAACAGCAAGGCCGCGAGAATATGCACTCTAATAAGAAATCTTCTTTCCATTTTGAATTCAAATTTGTTGATCAAACTGTTTTTCTTTAGTTCTTTTTTCTCCCGAAAACAATCTTTCACCTTTTGAATCCTAATAACCTATTTTCAAACTACCAAATTGACATGTAATGTGTCAAACTAACCTTATGTACGCTGCAAAGTTACAGCCAATCCGTGAGACTGGCCACTTGAAAATCATTCAAACACCCCTTGAAAATCTTCCAATCCTGTTTTTCCTGTGGTTTTCTGGGCAATCTGCCGAATTTTCCACTTGCTGGGCAGAGAAAAAAAATTCGCTGGGCAGAGAAAAAGAGTTGCAGCACTACTTGAAGTGACGTTTCAGCCGCTGGTATTCCGCTTCCGTGATTGGAATGGCAGTGCCGTGGCGCGGCGTGAAAACTCCAGTGTCGGGAGTGCTCTTCAGTAGTTCGAAGTGCTGCAGGTCGTCACTGCGGCAGAACTGGTAGAAGCCATCCTTATAGCAGTCGTACATCAGTATCCAGCCGCCCTCTATCAGGGGGAAGGCACACGACCCCTCGCTGTTGATGGCGTTGGGCTGCATCCTGCCCGAAAGGAGCGTCCACGCCTCGGGATGATGCAGGTCGGTGAAGGTGTACTGCTTGCGAATCAGTCCTTCTTCTCCACCCCAGGTGTTGAAGAACAGGTGATAGACGCCAGTCTCATCCTGCACGATGTCTGTGTCTATCGTGGGGTTCGGATAACGGAACAACGGCTGTGGGTCGGTGGCCAAGTCGGTGAAGTCGTCGTTGGCATAGGCAAAGTAGACAGCATCTTTGGGGAACGGCCCGTCTTTCTCCGAGTGGAGCGAGAAATAAATCATGTATTTCCCTACCGACGGGTCGTAGATGGTTTGCGGTGCCCACACAGCATTGGCTCGGGCGAAGTCCTTCCCGGCATAGCGGTCGGGAAAATGAACTGCATGGTTCTCCCAGTGGACGAGGTCGCGAGAGCGCGACAGGATAATGCCGCGATTCGTCCACTTCCCTCGGCTCATATCGAAGTCGGTCATCACCATGCGAAACCACCCGTCGCTGCATCTGAGGATATGTGGGTCGCGGATGGCCTTCATCACAGCAAACGTATCGGCCTCCATCACTGGTTTCCCACCATTCAGCGGCTCATAGTCCACGCCATTCCTGCTCAGTGCAAACCGCAGCTGCTGCCCGTCGGTCTTGTTTCCCGAGAAATAGGCGAAGAGGTAGCCCGTCATCGGGGGCTCTGCCCACGCCAAGCGTTCTGCGAAACTCTGCTGAAAAGCAAGCCGCCACTTGTTGACGTTGACGGTCAAACGCTCCAAGTCCGCTTTCTCCCCGTCGACATAGTGATTCGTACCCTCAACACGTTGGAACGTGCCGCCCCAGCTCTCGCCCTCGGGATGCTCTGGGTCGCCGTCCAACAGATAGAGGAACGACGGGGTGTCGCCTTCCTTCAAGCCCTGTATGCCCGGATAGTCATACACTGGATACATCCGCGCCAAGGCATTTGTGCGGCTTTTGACATGCCGCGCCACCCATTCCGCAGACGCCAGGCTCTTGTCGCCTCCAATGTACATGCCTCGGAATGAAGCATTGTTTAGGATATAGAACAGATTCGGGAACTGCTTGCGAATCCACGGTCCGCTGCCGTCATACTGGTCGAGGATAGCGTACACACGGATATGATCCAGCAGGACATTTGCATCATTGGGTTCCAGGGTCTGTGTTATCTTCCACAGTGCCTGTGCCAAATCTAGGGGTGCTCCCCACACCAGAATCCAAAGCGTCTCCTGCTTCTCCGCATGGGCGTAGATAGTCCTGACAAGGTCGTTGGAGAGGGCCGTGTCGTGTCCTTGTCCTATTTGCTCTATACCCTTCTTTGGATTTCCTGCAAACACCCGTTTGGCAATGTCCTCTGGTTTTTGGAAGTTGCCATGTCGGAGCAAATTGGGATAGACCTCAGCGTATGCAGCCAAAACGGAGTCGACCAGCGCGGGATGAACACCGCCGCCCTTGTGGTTGGTATAGGTAGCCCCGATGCCCTCAATCTGCAACTGGTCGGTATAGAGCAGCAGGCGACACAACGACTCCGCATCGTCTGGCTCTCCCTCCTTGGTATGGATGGAAGAGATGTCCGTCAATACATAAATGTGTTTCTTTGCTTCTATGCTGTTCAGCGTAAGGCTCAATAGCATTACAATCATAAAAACTTTTCTCATTTTATACAGCTTATCAATGATTATTTCTGCAGTGTCACTCCCATCAGGCCGATGACCACGTCATTTGCGAGGGTAGTGAGGGTCAGGCTGCGTAACTGTTTGCCCGGGTTGATTGGCATATCGAGCAACTGTCCTGCCCCACCGGGAATATAGAGTACAGGACGTTTGTTCTCTGGGATGTCGCTGGCCTGGGTGAAAGCATCAATCGACAGATCCTTGAATAGGGTACGGCTCACCTTACCCGAGGCCAAACCAAAGCGGTAAGGACGGGGCGAGGGCAGGGTGAATGCCAGACCATCGTCCTCGTAGTCCTGTTCCATCGGACACCAGTTGTCGGGGTTCCGCAATTCCAACACCTCCTGTGTCCCGTCAGTATAGGTGACACGGATGATACCGTTTGTAAAATGGCTCTGCATAGGATTAGTGCTGCCTGCCATCATCAGGTAGAGGCGGCTGCCCTGGCCGCTTATAGGGATGGTGACGCTGTCGGGATAGTTGTCCCACAGACTGGTATAGACGATATTCTTTCCCTCTTGTGGTGTCTGGAAAGGAATGCCGATGGCCTTGAACGTCCCTTCGTGTACATTCGAGCGTACACCACTATCGTCAATCTCCACCTGCCGTTTGGGTGAACACCAGTCACCGATGCCCTGTGTCGGCAGACAGAGTGTGGTATAGGGTGAACGGGGTGACAGGTACTGATTTTGGAAGATATCCGTCACATTGGCGTTAAACAGACCGCTGATGTCAACAGGCTCGCAACAGTCAGGCTGGATGTCGTTGAAATCGTTGCCCTTGGCAGACTCCTGTTCCTTTACTGCCCACCAAAGCTCCTCGACAGCCTGTCGCGTCGGCAACACGATGGTCTGTACCGAGTCGGCACTGAAGGTTGTGTCGATATAGCGGCCCTGCCCGATGTTCTGTCGCATGACGATTTTCAGTGGTCGGGCAAACCGCTGGTGGATGGTATAGATATCCTTGCCGTCCTCCCGTCTGAACGAGTAGTCGAGGTAGGGTGTGTGCACGCTGGCACTGTCCCACGC
>CAVAIX010000061.1:0-11406 GCA_963588695.1 Bacteroidaceae bacterium
TCTACTGCTTGGCGCCAACTTTTTTTAATAAGTCCACGCCATACTGTTCCTTGCCTATTGTCAACACTTCGTGTAGGGCTTCGTTGCGCAGCTCTGAATACGCCAAGGCCTTGCGCAGATTGGCCACTTCCTGCTGCAATTGTTCTTCGCGCGTCAAGCCGTCTGATGCTTTTCCTTTTTTCATAGTCTGGACTTTGGTTATTACTTCGTCCGACAAAGATAATAATTTTGAGTCAATTGGGTATCGTTTTACCCAATAGCCGATGGTGGCCTTGCTAACAATGCCATGTTTCTTGGTCGCACCATAGAGCGTCAGATTGTTTTCGTACATGTCTTTCAATACAGACAACTTGAACTCTTCCGAATAATGAGTCTTTACTCTTTTTGATTTTTCCATTTCTTACTTTATTAAAGTGTTAAAACGGTGTAAAGTAAATCTGTATTAAGTCATGGTGAATCTTTGCTGTCAGGGTTGACTCTCGCCTTCTACGTATTCCTCTAAAAAGAGATGCTCGCCATCGTAGATGGCATAGGTGAACTGACTAATCCAGTCGCCCAGTATCAGCAGGCGCGTGTGACGCTCCAGTTTCATGTCCAGTTCGATGTGGCGATGGCCGAAGATGAAGAAGTCAATTTCCGGATGGTCGGTCATGTAGTCGCGGGCAAAGCGCACGAGGTGCTCTTTCTCTTCGCCTTGGAAGACGGGTGGGTCGGTCTTCTTGTGTCGGATGTAGCTGTGCTTGGCCCACGCCATTCCGAACGCTACGCCCCATCGTGGGTGTAGGGCGGAGAACAGCCGTTGGCAGATCCTGTTATGGAAGATGGCACGGATGAATTTGAACGAGGTGTCGGAATCTCCTAATCCGTCTCCGTGAGCCAAAAAGAATTCGTGGCCATAAATTTCGGTGGTCTGCTCCTGTTTGTGCAGGATGACACCACATTCCTGTTCTAAATAGTCGTAGGCCCAGATGTCGTGGTTTCCAGTAAAGTAGTGGACTTCTACACCCATGTCGGTTAGTTCGGAGAGTTTGCCGAGGAAACGGGTGTAGCCGCGCGGCACGACGTAGCGGTATTCGTACCAAAAGTCAAACATATCGCCCAACAGGTAGACTGCGGCAGCCTTGTCCTTGATGGAGTCAAGGAAGCGCACCAGTCTGCGCTCCTGTGTCCGTTGGTGAGGAACGGCCAGCGAACCCAAATGGGCATCGGACAGGAAATAGATGTTCTTCATACGCGTTTGCTCTTTTTGTACATGATGTTAGTCGAATCCCAGTTCCACGCGAGCCTCTTCGCTCATCATGGACTGATCCCAGGCTGGTTCGAACACGAGATTGACGTTGGCCGTCTTCACCCCTTCTACGCTCTCTAACTTGGTACGCACGTCCTCTAAGATGAAATCGGCGGCAGGGCAGTTCGGAGCTGTGAATGTCATGTCGAGGTCTACTGTTCCGTCGTCTTTCACGTCTATTTTATAAATCATGCCCAGGTTGTAAATGTCCACGGGTATTTCCGGGTCGTAAACGGTTTTGAGCACATCTACGATACGCTCTTCTATCTGAGTCTTTTCTTCTTGCGTCATCTTGTTTTAATTTATGTGGTACAAAGGTACGATTAAGTGAGAGAAATACAAAAAGAAAACGAGTTTTCTTTTTTGTTTTCCGAACGGGAGTTTTTTCGAGGCGAAGCGTCAAAGGTACGATTAAGTGAGAGAAATACAAAAAATAGGAAGAAAACGCGGGGTTTTCTTCCTGTTTGTTTGAAGGTTATAGGAGATTCTGAAATTAGAAATCCATCTTGTCCAGGGTGTCGGAGAAATCCTTCGGCTCGTTGTTTGGCTCGTGATACTCCTCGTTGCGCTGCGGACGCTCGTTGCGCGGACGGCGCTCACCACGTTCGGGACGCGGACGACGCTCGCCACGGTCGCGACGCTGCGGACGCTCTACGTATCCCTCTGGCTTCTCGATCAGCACGCGGTGGGAGAGCTTGAACTTGCCCGTCTTCGGGTCAATATCCATCAGTTTCACTTGAATCTTGTCGCCCTCCTTGATGCCAGCCTCTTCCACGGTCTCCAGACGCTTCCAGTCAATCTCGGAGATATGGAGCAGTCCATCCTTACCAGGCATGAACTCCACGAAGCAACCGTAAGGCATAATGCTGCGTACGGTGCCCTCGTAGACCTCGCCCACCTCGGGAATAGCCACAATGGCACGGATTTTGGCAATGGCAGAGTCGATGCTGTCCTTGTCGGGACCGCTCACCTGAATCTTGCCTACACCATCTTCTTCGTCGATGGTGATGGTCGTGCCTGTGTCTTCCTGCATCTGCTGGATGATCTTTCCGCCCGGGCCAATCACTGCTCCGATGAACTCCTTAGGAATCTCGAAGGCGACGATGCGCGGCACGTGGGGCTTCAGTTCGGGACGCGGCTCGGCGATGGTCTCCGTGATGCAGTTAAGGATGTGCTCACGGCCAGCCTTGGCCTGCATCAGTGCTTTCTCCAAAATATCGAACGACAGTCCGTCGCACTTGATGTCCATCTGGGTGGCGGTCAAACCGTCCTTTGTGCCGGTGGTCTTGAAGTCCATGTCGCCCAAGTGATCCTCGTCACCGAGGATGTCGCTCAGCACGGCGTACTTGTCCTCACCGGGATTCTTGATCAGTCCCATGGCGATGCCTGAAACGGGCTTCTTCATGGGTACGCCAGCGTCCATCAGTGCCAGTGTGCCTGCGCAAACGGTAGCCATCGAAGAGGAGCCGTTGGACTCCAGAATTTGGGATACGAGGCGCACGGTGTAGGGGAAGTCTGCGGGAATCTGTCCCTTCAGTCCGCGCCAAGCCAAGTGTCCGTGTCCGATTTCTCGGCGTCCTACGCCACGCTGTGCCTTGGCCTCGCCGGTGCAGAACGGTGGGAAGTTGTAGTGGAGCAGAAAGCGCTGGTAGCTCTTGTCCAGCACGTCGTCCACGAGTTTCTCGTCAAGTTTAGTGCCGAGGGTACAGGTGGTCAGCGACTGTGTCTCGCCACGGGTGAAGATGGAACTTCCGTGAGGCATAGGCAGTGGCGACACCTCGCACCAGATGGGGCGAATCTCGTCAGTCTTGCGGCCGTCGAGACGGATGCCTTCATCGAGGATGCAACGGCGCATAGCATCGCGCTCCACATCGTGGTAGTAGCGATCCATCATGGCATTCTTCTCTTCCAGTTCGTCCTCCGTGAGGTCGGTGTGTGCGGCAGCATACTGCTCTTTGAAGTCGGCCAAGATCTTCTCGAAGGCCTCGGCACGGGCGTGCTTCTCGAGTGCCTGCTTGGTCACGTCGTAGGCAGGCTGGTAGAGTTCCTTGTTCATCTGCTCGCGCAGAGCCTCGTCGTTGACCTCGTGGTCGTACTCGCGCTTCTTGTCGGTGCCGAGTTCCTTGCTCAGTTCCGTCTGCAGTTCGCACATCGGCTTGATGGCGGCCATGGCGGCCTTCAGTGCACCGATCATATCCTGCTCGGAAACTTCCTTCATCTCGCCTTCCACCATCATGATGTTCTCTGCGGATGCACCAACCATGATGTCCATGTCGGCCTCCTTCATCTGTTCGGTGGTGGGGTTGATGACATACTCGCCGTTCACGCGACCCACGCGCACTTCGCTGATGGGGCACTCGAAGGGAATATCCGAACATGCCAGTGCGGCAGAAGCGGCGAATCCGGCCAACGCATCGGGCTGGTCAACACCGTCAGCACTCAGCAGCATGACATTGACAAAAACTTCTGCGTGATAGTTGGAGGGGAATAAGGGGCGGAGCACACGATCCACCAGTCGGCTGGTAAGGATCTCGTTGTCGCCGGCTTTGCCCTCGCGCTTGGTGAAGCCGCCAGGGAAACGCCCTGCAGCGGCGTACTGCTCTCTGTAGTCCACCTGCAGAGGCATGAAATCTGTTCCGGGAACTGCATCTTTTGCGGCACAAACAGTGGCCAGAAGAACGGTGTTGTTCATGCGGAGAACAACGCTTCCGTCTGCCTGCTTTGCCACTTTCCCTGTTTCAATTGTGATGGTTCTTCCATCGGGCAATTGAATACTTTTCGTGATTACGTTCATCTTGTTTTCTTACGTCTAAATAAATAAATCGTGCAAAGTTACCTATTTTCTGCGAGAAAGGCAAATTTTAGGGCAGCGTTTTTTTTCTCTCTGTCTAGGAAATTTTTTTTCTCTGCCGAGCGCGTAAAAATTTCGTGTGTTTCCGAGGGGGCACGCTCAATACGAGAAAAGCATCCTGCAAGTCGCTCGGATTTTGCAGGATGCTTTGGTTTGACAGGTGTTCTATTAGATGTTTGGTGTGTCCCAAACCTTGGTCTTGGTGCAGGCCGTAGGTGCGGACAGACGTGCCACCTTGAGCAGGAAGTCGCCCTCCTCCAGTGTCCAGCGGCCGTCGGCTCCGACGAAGGCCAGTTCTTTGGCTGGCAGGGAGAAGGTGACGGTCTTGGTCTCGCCTGGCTCCAGACTGACTTTGGTGAAGCAGCGCAGACGTTTGTTGTCCGGTACGATAGAGGCCACGAGGTCGCTGGAGTAGAGCAATACGGGTTCTTTGCCAGCTCGGATTCCCGTGTTCTTCACGTCCACACTGACGGTCAGCACGTCGTCAGCGGTGAAGCGTGCCTTGTCCACGCGGAGGTTGGTGTATTCAAAGGTGGTGTAGCTCAGACCGTAGCCGAAGGGCCATTGGAGCGACACCTTTGCGTCGTAGTTGTAGGCCCCAGCCATGGTGCCCACCTCTTCGCTCACCTTATAATCGTAGTTGGCCAGTGAGTTGATTTCCCGCGGATAGGTGTAGGGCAATTTGGCGGAGAAGTTGGCGTCGCCAGTTAGCAGGTTGGCCAAAGCGTCGCCGCCATAGTTGCCTGGCAGGAGAATGTCCACCACGGCGTTGGCCAACGGCTCAATGTCGGCGATGAGGCGCGGGCGTCCCTCGTTCAGCACGAGGACGATAGGCTTGCCCGTCTTGGCCAGTGCCTTTACCAGGTCGCGCTGGTTTTCCGAGAGCCAGAGGTCGGTCAGGTTGCCTGGAGTCTCGCAATAGCTGTTTTCACCGACGCAGGCGATGATAACATCAGCCTGGCTGGCTGCGGCCACGGCCTTGTCGATCTGTGGCGTGTGCTCCTCCCAGTATTTCCCCTGTTCGTTGTAGGTCACGCCCTGTTCGAGGATGATATTGTCCTTTCCATACTTGTTGCAGAGAGCCTCGTAGATGGTGTTATATTTCTCGGCTAAATCTTCGGCTTTCGAACCCTGCCAGGTGTAGCTCCAGCCACCATTCAGACAGCGCATCTGATTGGCATTAGGACCGGTGAGCAGAATCTTCTTTCCCTTAGCCAGCGGCAGGATACCGTCGTTCTTCAGCAGTACCTCAGCCTCTTCAGCGGCACGAAGGGCTGCTGCGGCGTGCTCTTTCGAGCCGAACTGCTCGTAGCCCTTGCCGCCCGTGTTGGGCTGCTCGAAGAGTCCGAGCCTGTATTTCAGTCGGAGGATGCGCCGCACGGCATCATCGATACGTGCCTGAGTCACCTTTCCTTCGTTGACCAGTTCTTTCAGCAGAACGCAGAACTCCACGCTGTATGGGTCCATCGACATATCGATGCCTGCATTGATGGCGATGCGGATGGCGTCTTTCTTGTCCTTCGCCACCCGTTCGCGGGTGTAGAGGTTGTTGATGTCGGCCCAGTCAGTGATAATCATGCCGTCCCAGTTCAGGTCTTGTTTGAGCCATTTCGTGAGGTATTCGTAGCTGGCGTGTACAGGGACACCGTTGATGCTTGACGAATTGACCATCACGGTGAGTGCACCTGCTTGGATGGCGGCCTTAAACGGCTCAAAATATTTCTCGCGCAGAACGTTGGGGGCAAGATAGGCCGGTGTGCGGTCTTTGCCTGTGAAGGGAGCACCATAGGCCATGTAGTGTTTCAAACTGGTGGCCACGTTGTATTTCCCAAGGTGGTTGGGATCATTGCCCTGGTAGCCGAGAATTTCAGCCTCGGCCATGCGTGCGTTGACGATAGGATCCTCACCGAAACTCTCCCAGATGCGCGACCAGCGTGGGTCGCGCCCGAGGTCGGTCACGGGATTGTAAACCCAAGGACAGTTGGCCGCGCGGCTCTCATAGGCGCAAATCTCAGCTCCGATGCGAGCCAGTTCGGTGTTGAACGATGCGGCGAGATTGATGGGCTGAGGGAACAGCGTCCCGTTCTGCACATAGGTCACACCGTGGTTGTTGTCCAAACCGTACACGTCGGGAATTCCGATGTGTTTCATCGACTTCTTCTGTATCAGACGAATCCATTTCTGCCATTGCTCCACGGTGGCTGCCCGTGTTCCGGGAGCGTTGAGAATCGAGCCTACCTTCCACTTCGAGATACAGGTGTCGAGCATGGTCTCGTTGAGTTGCCACTGCCCCGACGCATCGTAGCCGCCCATAATGTCAAGGTTCAGTTCGAGCATCTGCCCAATCTTTTCGTCAAGTGTCATCTTGGCGAGCGTTTTCTCCACTTTGGCTTCCAGCTGTGCGTCACGCGGAATGGCGGGTTTGACCGTTTGTGCCGATACCCACATCGGGCAGCAACAAACCAAGGCTAACAGGTAGTGTTTCATCATTGTGTTGTAGGGTTTATAGGGTTAGTTTTAGTTGTATAGGGTTACTATTGTCGTTGCAAAGGTAGTGCAAACCGAGCGAAATACAAAGAGAAACGAAGTTTTTCTTTTATTTTCGAGGTGCCGCCTACCTTCGGCCGAAGGCCAAAGGTACGATTAAGTGAGGGAAATGCAAAAGAAAAACGGGTTTTTCTTTTCATTTCTGAGCGAAAGTACCTTCGACGCGCAGAGCCCTCATCGCGTTGAGAACGGCCAGTATGGTGACGCCAACGTCAGCAAAGACGGCCATCCATAGCGTGGCCATATTGAGTGTAGCCAGTACAAGGACGGCTACCTTGATACCAATGGTTAGTGCGATGTTTTGACGAGCGATGCTGACCGTGCGGCGAGCAATGGCTACGGCTGTTACAATCTTTGACGGTTGGTCATCCATCAATACTACGTCGGCCGCCTCGATGGCTGCGTCGCTGCCCAGTGCACCCATTGCAATGCCAATGTCAGCGCGAGCCAGCACGGGTGCATCGTTGATGCCGTCGCCCACAAATGCAAGGGTTGTTCCAGAAGGCTTCTCCTGTAACAGTCGTTCTATATGTCGCACCTTATCGGCTGGAAGAAGTTCTGCGTGGCACTCGTCCATATGGAGCGTGTCGGCCACATACTGCCCCACCTCGTTCCTGTCGCCTGTGAGCAGTACCGTGTGTTTGACACCCGACTGCCTCAGCCTCTTAATGCTATCGGCACTGTCGGTCTTGATGTGGTCGTTGATGACAATATGTCCAGCATACTGGCCGTCAATGGCCACATGGATAATGGTGCCGACGCGATGGCACGGGTGCCATTGTGCTCCGACGGCTTCCATCATGCGCGGATTGCCTACGCAGACCAGTCGTCCTTCCACTCGGGCACGAATGCCTTGCCCTGCCACCTCCTCCACATCGCTGATGCGGCAACCATCAGTGGCTTCTTCTGGAAAGGCGTTGCGCAGAGCCGCACCGATGGGGTGGGTGGAGAAGTGTTCTACATGAGCCGCCAAGTGCAGCAACTGGTGTTCGTCGCAATGGTCAGGATGTACGGCTTCAACGGCAAACTGTCCCTGGGTAAGTGTGCCAGTTTTATCGAAAACCACCGTGTGAAGGCGGGTCAGCGCATCCATATAGCAAGCACCTTTGACCAAGATACCACGACGCGATGCGCCACCGATGCCGCCAAAGAAGGTAAGTGGCACACTGATGACGAGGGCACAGGGGCACGAAATGACCAAAAACATCAAAGACCGATAGAGCCACGTAGGGAAGACTGCTGCGAAATGGCCAGAAACGAGGGGAGGTACCAGTGCCAGTACTAATGCGGCAAGGACGACGATGGGGGTGTAATAACGGGCAAAACGGGTGATGAAAGCCTCGCTCCGGGATTTCTTGTCGCTCGCGTGCTCTACTAAATTGATAATCTTCGACACCGTGCTTTCACCATACGTCTTGGTGATGGTGACGTGGAGAACACCGCTCAAATTGATGCATCCCGACACAATCTCGTCGCCCTCGGCAATGTCGCGTGGCAGGCTTTCACCCGTGAGAGCCATCGTGTCGAGGGTTGAGGTTCCTTGGCAGACCTTGCCGTCCAGTGGCACTTTCTCACCAGGAGTGATGATGAGGGTTTCGCCAACGGCCACATCTTCTGGTCTTGCGGTGATGGTAGCACCATCGCGTACTACGTGTGCTACGTCGGGGCGTATGTCCATGAGACTGGAGATACTTCTTTGGCTTTTCCGCTCGGCATAGCCTTCAAACAACTCACCGATTTGGAAGAGCAGCATGACAAAGACCGCTTCGGGAAATTCCGTGTCGGCTCCAGGCAGGAAACCGATGCAAAGCGCGCCTATGGTGGCCAGCGACATAAGGAAATCCTCGTTGAAGGCATCGCCGTGCAGCAGACCATCGACTGCTTCGGCGAGGGTCTCGTGACCCACCAGCAAGTAGGGAACGAGATAGACGAGCAATAGTTGCCAGGTGGCCAGCGAAAGAAAGTGCTCTACGCAGGCTGCACCAATCAGAAGAACGACGGTGGCGGCAATGACGGTCAGTTGTCGGTGTTGACCGTGGTGTTCGAATGAGTGTACGTGTGGCATATTGAATGGGTGCTATTTCGTTATGCAAATGCCGAAAGCTAAATGAGACGTCCTTGCTCCCGGTAGCTGTAGTAGTTGCCGTCGGTCACGATGATATGATCGAGCAGATGGATGCGCATAGTCTGACAGGCATTGTTGACCAGTTGGGTGAGGCGGTCGTCGTCCTTACTCGGATGGTTGTTGTTGCTGGGATGGTTGTGGCAGAAGGCCACAACCGTAGCATTGGCCAGTAGTGCTTCTTTGAGAATGATGCGCACATCAACAGCGGTTTCACTGATGCCGCCGTGGGAGAGACGTACGGCCTTGATGAGGTTGCATCCTTGATTCATCAGCAGTGCCCAGGCTTCTTCCACGTCGAGATCCTGCATCTTGGGGTGCATATAATTGTAGATGGCTACGGCCGAGTCCAGTTTTGGTCGAGTCTCAGCTCTTTCCATCTGTCTGCGTTTCCCTAGTTCGCAGGCGGCCATGATGCTGACGGCCTTTGCTGGCCCTACACCGTTGTAGGTCATGAGCTGGGTGATGGAGCATTTTCCCAGCGTGTTGAGGTTGTTGTTGCAGTCGTTCAGCACCCGCTTCATCAGGTCAACGGCACTTTCCTGTGGTGTACCCGAACCGACGAGAATGGCCAGCAACTCGGCATTGCTTAGCGACTCGGCACCGAGCCGCATGAGTTTCTCTCGTGGCCGATCGTCTTCTGCCCATTGGTTGATGCTGAGTTTGTCCATACGGCGGAGTTCAGTTTGAACCTATTTGTAGAAATTCTTTTCAAAGGCTGTAAACTCGTTCTGTCCTTTGATGTAGCGTTTCCACCACGCTTCCAAAAAGCCAAATCCATAGCCTGTCAGCTGAATAAAGGCAGCTGGCACACTGAGTACTCCAACGCTTAGGCTCTTGTTGCGTAAGGTGGAGTCGAACCAGATGAGTAAGGCGTAAAGCACGATAGGAGTCCACGGATAGAGGAAAAGCCACTGCCAATCGCTTTTAGAACAATAGTGCATCAAAACGCGCCCCACCGCACTGACCACGATGAGCATGATGACCCCCACGGTGAACACCATGGGCAACAGATGCACGGCCTTGAGCGTGCCAGGATGGCGTTTCGTCAGGTTGATGCGTGCGATGCCGCTGTTGTAGACCTGACGGAAGAATTTGAGGAAGTCGGTGCGACGCTTGTGCCACACCCATGCTTCAGGGAAAAGTCGAGTCTGGTAGCCTGTCTCTACGATGCGGTAACTGAAGTCGAGGTCCTCGCCAAAGCGCATCGAAGAAAAACCGCCCAATTGCTGGTAGACCTCCCGACGGATTCCCATATTGAACGAACGGGGATAGAAACGGTCGAGTGTCTTCTTTCCACCACGGATGCCACCAGTGGTGAAGAATCCAGTCATCGTGTAGGAGATGGCCTTCTGAATGTCGGTGAATGAGGGATGCGAGGCATCGGGGCCACCAAAAGCATCGGCAGGACAGCGGGATAGTTCGTTGTCAACGGCTTTAAGGTAGCCCTCGGGCAACACCACATCGGAGTCAAGTATGATGAGATAGTCTCCCGTAGCCTGGCCTGCACCATAGTTGCGACTTAGCCCTGGACCGCTGTTTTCCTTGCAGTAATAGTGCAAATCAAGGATGTCTGCGTATTTCGCGCAAACATCCTTGCATGGTTTTTGTGAACCGTCCTCTACAACAATGACCTCAAAGTCGGTCTCTGTCTGAAAACAAAGGCTCTCCAGTAACTCGCCAACCTCATCGGGGCGATTGTAGACGGGGACGATAATAGAAAATTTCATTTATTCTTTCACGCGGTTCAGATAACTGCCGTCGCGAGTGTCCACCTGTACCAGGTCACCCTCGTCAACAAACAGGGGAACGCGAATCTCTACACCAGTCTCCAGTGTGGCGGGCTTGGTAGCATTGGTGGCGGTGTCGCCCTTGATGCCAGGTTCGGAGTGAGTGATGCGGAGGTTGGTCTTCACGGGCATCTCTGCATAGAGGATGGTGTTGGTGTCAGCATCGCTGACCACCTCAACGATATCGCTCTCCTTCATGAAATCCACGCCAGTGATAAGGTCTTTGGCAATGGGGATTTGGTCGAATGTCTCCTGATTCATGAAAATGTAGTCGGCTCCCTCTTGGTAAAGATACTGGTAGGGACGACGTTCTACACGCACGTCTTCGAGGGCTTCGCCAATGTTGAAGCGCTTCTCCAATACGCGACCGCTTACCACGTCTTTCAGTGTGGTGCGCATGATGGTGTTTCCCTTGCCCGGCTTCACGTGCAGGAAGTCGATGCAGAAATAGAGCTTCCCGTCCATACGGATGCAGGTGCCCTTCTTGATGTCTTGTGATTTAATCATACTGTGTTTATCTTGTAAAATTGCAATTTATCTGGTGCGTTGCTCGCAAAAAGCGCTGCAAAGTTACGAAAAAAATATAAAAAAACGGTTTTTCGCACTAAAAAACGCACAAAACTTGCGTATCTCAAAAATAATGTGTACTTTTGCAGCCCAGTTTGTGGAATAAAAACAATAAATACAAATAAGACAATGAAAAGAACATTTCAGCCTCACAATCGTCGTCGCGTGAACAAGCATGGTTTCCGCGAGCGTATGGCAACTAAGAATGGTCGTCGCGTATTGGCTTCTCGCCGTGCTCATG
>CAVAIX010000062.1:0-8091 GCA_963588695.1 Bacteroidaceae bacterium
GTGCATGGCACAGCTATAGGCGTTGGGGAACAGGATCGTGTGGCGGCTGTCTTCCGCCATGTGGCGCATCCAAGGTGTAGTGTCGTGTTCCATCGGTGTAAAGGCACTCATATAGTCGCGTGAGGCCGACTCGCCAATGACCATCATGATGGTGGACGGTTGCTGGAAAGGTTTTCCTAACGATGTTACCTGCAGGTCTTTCAAACGGCGCTCCGTCTCGGCAACATAGCGTCGGTTGTTGGCCGTATACTCACGGATGTCGAGCCAAAGGCGCACTATGCCCGAACGTACGAACATCCCACGGTGAGACTTGAAAATATACCAGGCGAAAAGGAGGATGGTGACGGCAAGTAGTCCCGTATGCCACGTCTCTGTGGGCAGTGTGGTATGGCTGTTGCCCATGATAAGCAACACCAGCAAGGCTATGATGGCAAGCAGGAGCACGCCCACCTTCCACCAACGGTATGAACGTGCGAACTCTATGATTTCATTGGGGTGTGAGTCCTGTATGATTTTCATGCCGTTGGCATCGACGCAGGTGCCGTAGAGCAGGTAATAGACCCATTGAGATATGCTGACCAGCAAGAGCAACCATTCGGCAACAGCGGCCACAAGACCTCCTCCTGCCAGACAGACTGCGGCGAGCAGCCCGAAGAAATATATGCCGCAGGCAATCTCACCATAGTGCTCATAGTCGGGAGAGCTCTTTTGGTTGGTCAGATGATAGAGCAAGGGGTAGGTCAGCGCCCATATCGTACCCGTCAGTCCAGCCAAGGCGAGAGGTATAGAAAACTTCGCACCAACAAAGGCGAGAGGCACCCATACCAGCACCGATGCTATGGCGAAGCGGCGCGTCTGCTGTCCGCGCGCACTACGACTCATTCCCGTATTGCATCCGTAGTAAATACTGCAACTGACGGCAAAAGTTAGTAATACACCGAAGACTATCGTGCAGAATGCTGTAGTTATCATGCTGCAAAGGTAATACTTTTTATCTGTTGCACCAAAGATTGCTTTACTTTTGTTTGGCTTTTTGCCTGCTTCGTCGTACCTTTGCCCCTGAAAAAAGGCATTATGAACACGACCCCCATCATCGGATTCGACGCGAAGCGCATTGTCAGGAACGGCACGGGACTGGGCAGCTACGCCAGGACGCTCGTCAACGACTTGGCTGCTCTGCCGTTGCAGCTGCGTTTGTATGCACCCGATGCAGGGCGTGACGACCTTCGCTCACAGGTATTAGGACACGACAACGTAACGCTTTGTCTGCCCTGCCATCGCCTCGTACCCTTTGTGGGCAAGTCGCTGTGGCGCAGCCATGGCGTGGTAAAAGACCTGCTCCGTGATGGCGTACAACTGTTTCATGGCTTGTCTGGCGAACTGCCGGTGGACATCCGCCACAGTGGCATCCGCAGTGTAGTCACCGTCCACGACCTGATCTTCATGCGCCACCCCGAGTTCTATCGTTGGGCGGATGTCAGGATCTACACGCAGAAGTTCCGACAGATGGTGCGCGAGGCCGACCGCATCATTGCCATCAGCGAATGTACCAAGCGCGACATCATGGAACTGGGCGGTGTTGACGCAGAGAAAATCTCCGTCATCTATCAGAGTTGCGCACATCGTTTCTCAACGGAAGTGACCGAAGAACAACAACAGGCGGTCTGTCACCACTACGCCCTTCCGCCTCGCTTCATCCTCAATGTGGGTTCCATCGAGGCACGCAAGAACATGCTGTTAGCCGTCAAGGCCCTACCGCTGCTTCCCGACGATGTCGGCCTCGTCATGGTAGGTCGCCACACACCCTACACGGATCGGATCATCCGCTATGCCGACAGCCATCACCTCTCCCACCGCCTCCACATCCTGCACGGCGTGCCCGATGCCCATCTGCCCGCCCTCTATGCCGCCGCAGAAGTCTTTGTCTACCCCTCGATCTACGAGGGTTTCGGCATCCCCATCATTGAGGCCATCCGTCAGGGACTGCCCGTAGTAGCCTGTACGGGATCATGCTTAGAAGAGGCTGGTGGCCCCGACTGTCACTATGTGTCGCCCACTGATACGGAAGCCTTGGCAGAAGCCCTCCGCCAGTCGCTCGTGGGCAGTGAAGAACGCGAGCAGCGCATCCACCGCAGCCAGCAGTATATCCGCCGCTTTGAGGGCAACACAGTGGCCAAGCAGGTTTATGAACTTTACAGTGAACTGCTGCACAGCGGATTGTAACGTCTTAAAAATAGCTAAAAAACACCGTTTATTGGACGTTTTACAGAAGAAGTCGCTATCTTTGCACCGAAAATAAACAAGAGACCATTAATACATAAAACAATGAAAAAACTTTTATTCCTCTCAGCAGTGGCTGTTGCCACACTGACATCATGTGGCAGCAAGCTTGGAGAACTGTCGGCAGACAACTTCAAGGTAGTGCCCAACCCGTTGGTGGCCGAGACAGGCCAGGTGCCTGCTACCATCAATGGTATGTTCCCCGAAAAGTACATGGCCAAGAAGGCCGTGGTTACCGTGACTCCAGAGCTGCGCTTCACCGAGAACGGCACCGAGAAGGCTGTTCAGGGACAGAGTGCAACCTTCCAGGGCGAGAAGGTGCTGGGCAACGACCAGACCATCTCCTATAAGGTGGGCGGCAACTACACCATGAAGGCTAACTTCGCCTATCAGCCCGCCATGCAGAAGAGCGACCTCTACCTCACCTTCGACGCTCGCGTCGGCAAGAAAGTGGTGGAAGTGCCTGCTGTCAAGGTAGCCACAGGCGTGATTGCCACCAGCGAGCTCTACCGCTCTACCGTGGCTGACGCACAGCCCTGCACCTCGCAGGATGCTTACCAGCGCGTCAACGCACAGAAGTATGATGCCACCATCAAGTTCCTCATCCAGCAGGCCAACCTCCGCAAGAGCGAGCTGAAGAACAATTCCGTGAAGGAGTTCACCAGTCTTCTCAAGCGCATTGCCAAGGAGCAGGAGACACTGAACATCAACAACGTCGAAATTTCCGCATACGCATCACCCGACGGTGGTGTGAAGCTCAACGAGAAGTTGGCTAACCAGCGTCAGCAGAACACCGAGAAATACGTGAAGCAGCAGATGAAGCTCGCCAAGGTAGAGACCGCCCTCTCTGCACAGTACACCGCACAGGACTGGGAAGGCTTCCAGGAATTGGTGAAGGCCAGCAACATTCAGGACAAGGAAGTTATCCTTCGCGTGCTCTCCATGTACAAGGATCCGCAGGAGCGTGAGCAGCAGATCAGAAACATGAGTCAGGGCTTCCGCGAGTTAGCTGACAACATCCTGCCCGAACTGCGCCGCGCCCGTCTGACCATCAACTACGAGACCATCGGCCGCAGCGACGACCAGATCCTGGCTCAGTATAAAGAAGATCCCTCCAAGCTCAGCGTCGAGGAACTGCTCTACGGAGCAGCCATCACCAAGGACGACAGTCAGCGTGAGGACATCCTGAAGACCACCGCTAACCTCTATCGTTCGGACAGCCGCGCCACCAACAACCTGGCCGTGCTGGCTATGCAGAAGGGCAACAACGTGGAGGCTCAGAAGTACCTGAACCAGGCTCGTTCCATCGACAGCAAGAACGCCGAGACCAACGCCAACTTAGGTATGCTGGCTCTCCAGAACGGTGACGTGAAGACCGCCGAGGACTACATCTCCCGCGCTGCTGGTGCCAACAACCTGTCTGAGGCTCTGGGCAACCTGCACTTGGCACAGGGCAACTACGCTCTGGCTCAGCAGGACTTCGCTGGCATCAACTCCAACAGCGCCGCTCTGGCTCAGTTGCTCAACAAGGACTATGCAAGTGCTGCCAAGACGCTGGCTAACGTGAAGAATGCCAACGGCATGACCGACTACCTCAACGCCATCGTCAACGCACGTCAGGGCAACAACGATGTTGCTGCCACCTACCTGCGCAGCGCCATCCAGAAAGACCCGAAACTGGCTCAGTATGCAGCCAACGACCTGGAGCTGAGCGCGGTCAATAAATAAAGAATGAAGCACATTCTTGGATACATTGCGTTCGTCTTGATTCTTGTTTCGTGCGGCTTTGGCGGTAAGAAATTCCGTCTCGAAGGCCGACTACGAAACCTGAATCAAGGCGAATTCTATGTGTATAGTCCCGACGGGGCAATGACGGGCACCGATACCATCAAGGTGCGCGACGGCCGCTTCTCCTATGAGAAGGCCGTGGCCGGAGACTATACCTTTATCATCATCTTCCCCAACTACAGCGAGTTGGCGGTGTTTGCCGCTCCAGGCATCTCGCTGAACATCAAAGGCGACGCCACCCATCTAAAGGAAATCACGGTGAAGGGTTCGGACATCAACGAACAGTATACCGACCTTCGCAGTCAACTAAACCGCCTCACGCCACCCGAAGAGCGCAAGGAGATGGCGGACTTCATCCGCAAGCATCCCCAGTCGTCCATCAGTACCTATCTCCTCAACCGCTATTTTGTGCTGACCGTCGATGCCGACCTAAAACAGGCGGCCGAATTGGCAGCACTGATGGTGAAGGCACAACCCGACAACGCCCGACTACTCTTCCTGCGTCGACAACTCGACGTGTTGAAGAAGAGCCAACAGGGAGCTAAGGTGCCATCTTTCTCGACCACCGATCTGAAGGGGCGCAAGGTGTCCAATGCGCAACTGGACGGGGAGGTGAATGTGGTCAACGTATGGGCCACATGGAGCTACCAGAGCGGAAATATCCAGAACCGACTGTATAAACTACGAAAGACCTACGGTTCGAAACTTGCCATCGTGACGCTGTGTCTTGACGGAGATGTCAAGGAAGTACGCCGTCGCGTGGAGCGCGACTCCATACCATGGCCCGTGGTCTGCGACGGACAGATGTTCCAGTCGCCCATGGTAAAGCAATTAGGTATTGCTGCCGTCCCTGCCATCCTTATAGCCGACAAGAGCGGACACATCGTGGCGCGAGACTTGGAGCCCGACAAGATGGAACAGGAACTGGAGAAACGACTGAAATAACGGAGACCACTGAAAACAACTGAAATAACAACTAACTGAAACCAACTATTATGATGAACAAGAAACTCATTGGACTCACTTCATTCCTGTGTTTCACAGCCAGTGTGACGACGATGACAGCACAGAATGTTTGGAAAGGAACATGGGCTGCAGCGGCAGAATGGACCGGCATGGGGGATATGCCCAAAACCAGTCTGTCCAACCGCTCCTGCCGACAGGTCATACACGTATCGTTCGGCGGCAAGGAGATACGTTTGAAACTCAGCAACGAATTTAGCGCACAGCCCGTCGAAATCAAGTCCGTGTATATCGCCGATACGGATGCCGCCTGCAACTGGTTTGTCAAGGATAAGACGGCACGCTATCTCCGCTTCGGCGGAAAGAAGGCCGTGACCATCGCGGCAGGAAAGGCCGTCTACTCGGATGCCTGTCCGTATGATCTGAAGGCAGGGCAACGCCTCACCATCACCATTGACTACGGCAAGCAAACGCCCAAGCACGCCACCTCCCACCGTGGCTCACGCACCACCTCTTATATCGTGAACGGTCAGCAAAAGACCGCCAAACCCATGGACAAGTGCTTTGACGACGGAGAGAAGGTCGACCACTGGTACAACATTGCAGCTGTCGAGGTCAAGACCTTCGAGAAAGTGCCTGTAGTAGCCGTACTCGGCAACTCCATCACGGACGGGCGCGGCAGCACCACCAATAAGCAGAACCGCTGGACCGACTTCCTCGCAGACGACCTCAACAGGAAGCAGCCATACGGTGTGCTGAACTTAGGCATCGGTGGCAACTGTGTGGTACAAGGGGGACTGAGCGAACCTGCCATGAAGCGTTTCGACCGCGACATCCTTGGACAAAACGGTGTGACGAAACTCGTCATCTTCGAAGGCACCAACGACATCAGCGGTTCCAAAGGCCACTACGAACAGGTGGCCGACACGTTGATTGCCTGCTACAAAGTGCTCATTGCCAAAGCGAAAGCCCAGGGCATCAAGGTGTATGGGGGAACCATCACCCCAACCAAAGGCAGTTCCTATTTCACACACTGGCACGAGGCCGTGCGGCAGACGGTCAATGAGTGGATTAGGAAAAGTGGAGCATTCGACGGTGTCATCGATTTCGACAAACTGGTGCGCGACCCGAAAGAGCCACAACGCCTAAAGGCCGAATACTCCGACGACTGGCTGCACCTCAACCCGAAAGGCTACGAAGCCATGGGGCGGTATGCTGCCGAGAAACTTCAGTAACACACGAAGTCCACGTATACATAGAAACATCACCTGTTTTTGTCTCTTTTCTCCAATTTTCCCGAGAAAAGAAACAAAAACAAGCGATATTCTGCGAAAATAAAATAAAAATATGTAACTTTGCAGCGTCCTCATCTGGAAGCCATGCGAATGCAGAAGCGGAAGGGGTGGGCTACATATTATAGAAAAGTGTCTACTATGACGCTTTGTTCTTTGACTTCTCAAATGTCTCGCAAACAATAGAAGTCTGTCAAAAAGCAAAGCAACTGTAGATGCTCATGGGTATGTATATTAACAGCCCGACTGCGCCCGTACCAACGGGTAGTAGTGGCGTATATATACATATACGTGTGGGCTTCTGCGTTGCTCGACCTTGACAGACGGGCAATGCGAGACGCCTTGAGGAGTGGGACGAGTGACAGGTACAGCAACCCACACTTTTTCTTTATATGTACCAAACTTTTCAAACATGAAATGATAACGATCTTGCCTGGGGTGCTGCGGGACGGAACACGTGCAACGGGAGAATGTACCAGTTTAACGAACTTAAGAGACTGCAGAAGAAAGACCTTTCTGGGTTTCCCACACTCAAGGTGGCATTAGTGGGCGACACGGCCACGCAGTTCCTCGCTACGGCTATCCGTGGCATGGGCGTGGAGCGCGGCTATAACATCCAGCTCTTTGAAGCGGAATACAATCAAGTGGAACGCCAGTTCCTTGATCCGACCAGCGACCTGTATCAGTTTGATGCCGACTTCGTCATCGTGTTTCAGAGCACGCATAAGTTGGCGGAGCATCACGCGTTGGCTTCTGCAGAAGAACAGGTTCGCATCGCCAACGACCGACTGGACTTCATCGCCTCGATATGCAGCAACCCCACGCTCGCCGACAAGAAGGTCATCTGTTTCAACTATCCCGAGATAGACGACACCGTCTTCGGCAGCTACGCCAACAAAGTGCCCTCGTCGCTGACCTGCCAGGTGCGCAAGCTCAACGTCGGACTGATGGACTTGGCGCAACGACATCCCAATCTCTTCATCTGTGACCTGGCCGCTTTGCAGAACCAGCTCGGCCGCAACATGATGTTTGCCCCCAATGTGTATGTCAGCACGGAAATGGTGCTGAGCATCGATGTCCTGCCCTACGTGGCCAGTCGCGTGATGGATATTGTCTGTGCCATCAAGGGCCAGTTCAAGAAATGTATCATCCTCGACTTAGACAACACCCTTTGGGGCGGTGTCATCGGCGACGATGGTGTGGAAGGCATTCAACTGGGCCATGGTCTCGGCATCGGCAAGGCGTTCACCGAGTTCCAAATGTGGGTGAAGAAACTGAAGCAGCGCGGCATCATCGTCTGCATCTGCAGCAAGAACGACGAGGACAAGGCGAAGGAACCTTTCGAGAAGCATCCCGACATGGTGTTGCGGTTGGACGACATCTCTGTCTTCATGGCCAACTGGGAGACGAAGGTGGACAACATCCGACAGATACAACAGATCCTCAACATCGGCTTCGACGCCATAGTATTCATCGACGACAATCCGTTCGAGCGCAACATGGTGAAGGAGAACATCCCCGGCATCACCGTGCCCGAACTGCCCGAAGACCCAGGCGACTATTTAGAGTATCTCTATTCGCTCAACCTCTTCGAGACAGCCTCTTACAGCAGTGCCGACAAAGACCGCACCAAGCAGTATCAGGTGGAGGCACAGCGCGTGTCGCTCAGCAAGACCTTCACCAACGAGGCCGACTTCCTGCAGTCGTTAGGCATGGTATCAAAGGTAGAGGGCTTCACCGCGTTCAACACGCCACGCGTGGCACAACT
>CAVAIX010000062.1:8338-11346 GCA_963588695.1 Bacteroidaceae bacterium
GTCTCCTGGGCCAAGGCGCACGGCTATCGCCGCATCATCGGCGAGTACCTACCGACACCGAAGAACCAAATGGTGGCAGAGCATTATGCCCGACTCGGCTTCACCCCAATAAAGGATGCCGATACAGCTCAATTCGAGCTGAGTGTAGAGAACTATCAACCACGCGAGTGTTACATTACTAAAGAATAGAAATGATGATGGAAAGAACTGAAATCTTCAAGAAATTGAATGAGATCTTTATGGATGTCCTGGATTTGGACGAGTGCAAACTGACAGATGGTACTTCCGCCAACGATATCGACGAGTGGGACTCACTGAGTCATATTCAACTCATCGTGGCAATCGAAAAGACCTTCAACATCAAGTTTACCTCGCTGGAAATCATGAAGTGGAAGAATGTCGGAGAGATGGTGGACACCATCGAACAAAGAATCGGTTAATGGTATGGTAGTCAATTCAATTCCCTTCCTGCTGTTCTTTGCGGTAGTATTCGTGGTGTACTACCTTCCAATCAGCAGGAAAACACCTAAGTTTCAGAACTTCTGGTTGTTTCTGGCCAGCTACTTCTTCTATGGATATGTAGACTGGAGCATGATTCCATTGCTGTTTGGTGCCACCATCGTGTTCTATGGACTGGGACTGTGGCTTAAACAGATGATGGATTGCGGCAAGAGCAAGGCTGCATCGCGGCTCACCACCCTTGGTGTTCTATTAGGTGTGGGGCTGCTGCTTTATTTCAAATACCTCAATTTCTTCGCAGACTCCTTTGCGCAACTGCTTTCCACCATGGGACTGCAGGTATCGTGGACTACGCTGAACATCGTTCTACCCATCGGTGTCAGCTTCTTCACGTTCAAGCTCATCAGCTACATCATCGAGATCCATCGCGAGCACATCCTGCCCTGTCGGAACTTCATCACGTTCGGCACCTATGTGGCGTTCTTCCCCACGATTCTGAGCGGTCCTATTGACCGACCGAACAAATTCATTCCTCAGTTGAATGTGGGGCGCACCATGGATGCAGAGATGATGACACGAGGCTTACAGCAAATTCTATGGGGCATGTTCAAGAAGATGGTGATTGCCGACAACCTAATGAGTGTGATTGACAGTACATGGGAGATGCAGAGCCTGACGGGAAGCACGTATGTACTGGCCGCTATGCTCTACCCCATACAGATGTATGCTGATTTTTCAGGATATTCGGATATGGCTATAGGAGTCGGACGGCTGTTGGGAATTAAAGTGGCACAAAACTTCAACTATCCTTTCTTTGCAAGAAATGTGGCCGAGTATTGGCGTAGATGGCATATGTCGTTGACTGGTTGGTTGACCGACTATATATTTTCTCCGCTCAACATCGCGTTTAGAAATTTCGGAAACCTCGGTATCATCCTTGCTATCATCATAAACATGGTGTTTGTCGGATTTTGGCATGGAGCGAACTGGACGTTCGGTTTATTTGGACTATATCATGGTTTGCTTTTCATCCCATTGATACTTTCCGGTGCCTTTGCAAAAAGGAAGAAGCTGAAGCCAGGCAAATGGGGATTGCCAAAAGCAGGCGATTTCCTCATGATGTGCCTAACCTACCTCTTCGTTTCCATTGGTCTGGTTATCTTCAAGGCAGACAGCATTGCTGGTGCATGGAACTACTTCTCACTGATGGCGCAGTCTACATTGCTGTCTGTGCCACGATTTATCGGTATGGACAATGCCAAATTCCTGGTTGTCGTGCCCTTCATCGCTGTATTGTTTGTCGCAGACTGGCGAAACATCAAGAAGGAGTGTCCCATCTTCTTTGACAACAGTCATGGTTGGAAGGCTATCGTGGGTTATTTCCTGATTGTTGCATCCATTTACTTTCTGGGTGCGGAATCTTCATCGTTCATCTATTTTCAATTCTGAGGGTTATGGGAGAAAAATCAAAAGTGAAGGTCATTGATGTCATGACCATATTGGGTGTTGTGATCGTTGCCATATTAGTATGTAACGTACTGACCCCATGGCTGTATCGCCACATTGAAAACGACCGGACTCGGACCACCGTTATACTGAACAAGCTGAAAGACCCAGCGTTCAAACCGGATGTCATCGTCTTCGGGTCAAGTAAATCCATGGCGGGGGTCAACAGCTATCAGATGACCAAAGAACTGGGACAGGACGTCTACAACTTTTCGTCAACAGGGCAGCCCCCTGTTGAGAGTTCCCTATACTATGCGATGCTCCCGTCCTCAGTCAAGATGGTTGTGCAAATCATTTACCCTCCAGTGAAGAAGGAGGATACGACAGAAACGGAGTCCAAGTTGAGCAAAAGCATTGCCACCGCCTTCCTCATGGGCGGCTATCACCTCACATCGGACATCAAGAAGATTAACCGCAACATCGACCTCTCGGAATTGGAAAAAAGTCAATTTATGACGAATTTTGATGCCCGTGGCGCGATCATCGTTCCTGGACTCACGACACTGTTAATACCTCACAACAAAGCGGCAGCATTGGACTTGAAGTTTTGTAATCAGTACCTCACGCTCAGACATACCATGTACGAGCGAACCATTGAACAGGTGAAAAATATCCACCCAGAGCAGGACATTACGATAGACACGACAGCATTGGAGACCTTGGAGGGTTATGCGCAGTATCTCGGACGCAAAGGCATCAAGATGATTGCGGTCTTGATGCCCAGCAATCCTGACACGATGGCATTCACGGAAGCGCAGATGCAGATGATAGGGGACAAGTGTCGGGAGCAGATTCCAGATGCCGTAGTGTTCAACTACCTGTCAGCCATTCAAGACACCCAACTATTCTTCGATGCCGAGCATCTAAACAAGAATGGAGCGACCGTCGTCACGTCATTGCTGGATCGGGATTTGAAAGCCCTTGTTACCCAGTAGTAAAAAGGAGTAATCAAGCCATGCATTTAGCCTCCGTTTTCTCATGTTTTTTAGCCCCCTAAAAAATGACCTTGGTCAAATGATCGATTGACCAAGCTCAAACGATCA
>CAVAIX010000063.1:0-11326 GCA_963588695.1 Bacteroidaceae bacterium
CGACGGTAGAGGTACTCAATCTCCATGGGACGGTGAAAGTCATAGTCGAGTTTCATCGAGGGAGAGTAGGGTGGCATCTTGAGCGTCATCTCTATCATCTTGTCTGCAAACGTGTCATCAATATTCGTGACGCCACAAGCCTTGGCAGCTCCTATCACTTCAAGCATCTGTTGGTGGATGAGCTGGTGTGTATGCGGATGGCTCAGCAACAAATCCGTTTGGGTGTTGAGTGCTACGGTCATTCCGTTGAACGGCATGTTCCAAACAGCCTTTTTCCAGCGAGCCTCGTGGTACTCCACATGATGTGCTGGTATTCCAGCCTGTTCAAAATCACGGATGATTTCGGCGAAACGGCTCTCGTTCTGGCAACTGTAAGGAGCGAGGTTGATGCGACCAAAACACTGATGATTGATTTGTCCAGCACGAGTCTTTGCTGCGCAGATGAAAGCCAGGCCAGCCACGAGTTGTGTGTTGGGAAACATTTGCTGGACATCACTCTCTACACCGATTCCATTTTGAATGAGTACGACAATGGTATCGCTTTTCAATAGGGGTGGCAACAGGGTGGAGAGTAGGTGGTTGTTGATGGTTTTCAAGCCCACGATAACCACGTCACATTCTGGCATCTTCTGTGTGTCGTCGTAGGCGTTAATGGAATCAAGGTGGAAAGCCCCGTCGCAGGAGTCAACCTGTAGACCATTCTGACACACATATTCATAGTCGCTGTGCAACAGAAAATGTACTTCTTTCCCACACTGCGCCAGACGTGCTCCGTAGTACCCGCCAATGGCTCCTGTTCCTATAATGGCATATTTCATGGTTGTGAATATTGTTTGAGTGAACTTTGTTGCTTAGAGTTGCAGACAGGCGGTAAAGATATCTGGGGATGTGGCTGGATAGCAGACCGGCTGACGGAACAGTCCGAACAGCGCACTGCCACTGCCGCTCATGGCTGCATATACGGCTCCCATCTCGTAGAGTTGTGACTTGATGGTCGCCAGGTCGGGATGAACCATGAAGACACTCTGCTCAAAATCGTTGACAAGCATCTCTCTCCATGTTTCGACTGGTTGGCTGACAATGTCAAGGCAACACCGAGTGGGCTGATGGGGCTGAATCTGTGAGAAAGCCTCGCGGGTAGAAACGGGAATGTTGGGGCGCACCACACACAGATACCAGCCCTTCAGACTTAATGGAACAGGACGGAGTTGCTCGCCAATCCCTTCTGCATAGGCTGGACGGTTAAGGATGAAGAACGGGCAGTCAGCCCCCAAACGGGTGGCGCGCGCTATCAGTTGTGCCTCCGTCAACTGGAGATGCCCTATGCGGTTAAGCAGACTCAGCATGGCGGCACAGTCGCTTGACCCTCCGCCCATTCCTGCTTGGGTGGGAATGCCCTTGTAGAGGTGGGCATGAAGACGGGGCAGCATCGGAAACTCTTCTTTCATCAACCGATAGGCACGGACGACAAGATTGTTCTGCTCGTCTCCATCGACATTGATTCCTGTGACCTTCAAGTCGCAGTCAACGGTGGAAGGAAAGGCATCGTTCATTTCCGTCACTTCGAGCACATCCATAATGGGTACGGGATAGAACACCGTCTGAAGATTATGGTAACCATCTGGGCGGCGTTCCACGACGTTGAGACCGAGGTTGATTTTCGCTATCGGAAACGTGATGTCTGTTCGTTGCATACCTTAGATTTCCGTGTGCTTGGGTTCTTCAGCCGACTTGGGATGTGTTGGTAGCGGTTGCTGATTGCCTTCCGGTGCAGGTGTTTCAGGCATCGAATGTTCCTGCATATCCTCATCGGACAGTTCCATTTCAATATTCTGTATGCTGTCGTTGGAGATGGAATCTGAGTCTGCTGGCTCTTTGAAATAGCCGCTACAATCGTACATCTGCATCGTGATGTCTGCATCGTGTGGCTTGCCAAACTTGGTGCGATATTCCTTGAAGGTTGGATTGTTCAACACCTGTTCTAAGAAATCGCCACAGACAGGAAGAGCCGTCTTGCTGCCCTGACCTAATGCTCCCGTGCGGAAGTGGATGCAACGATACTCTCCACCGACCCATGCGCCTACCACTAATCGGGGCGATACGCCGACAAACCATGCATCAGAATGGTTGTTGGAAGTACCCGTCTTTCCACCAAAGTCCGTATCGCGGGCAAACTGATTAGTCCAGCGTCCCAAGGCAGAACTGGTGCCCTGCATTCCTCCTTGCAACAGCTGCTGGAGGAGGTACGCGCTTTTATAGGTCAACACCTGCTTTTCCTCATCGGGAGCGGTATAGATTTCCTTGCCGTCACGGTCTACGATGCGTGTGACCAGTACGGGATTGTGGTATTTTCCGTCGTTCACTGGCGTACAATAGGCATTGACCAGTTCAAGCAGGTTGACATCGCTGCTGCCAAGAGCTAACGAGGGTGTCGCGTCGAGCTTACTTCTGATGCCCATGTCGTGGGCAGTCTTTACAATATTAGGAATGCCACATTCCTGTCCTAACTTGACGGCCACGGAATTGATGCTCATGGCAAAAGCCTGTTTCAATGTGACATCAACACCAGAGAATGTGCCGTTAGCATTGGTTGGAGCCCACAGCACCTCTTTCTTCTGACGACTGTCGTAGACCTTCATGGAGAAATAGGAGTCCTCGCGCGTGTCGCACGGAGTGATGCCCTGGTTCATGGCTTCCGCATAGACAAAGAGCTTGAAGGTGGAGCCTGGCTGTCGCATGGCTTTTACCTTGTCGTATTTCCAAGTCTTGAAGTCCAGGTCTCCCACCCACGCCTTCACGTGGCCAGTCTGAGGTTCCATAGCTACGAAGCCGCAGTGCATGAAGCGTTCCATATAGCGGATGGAGTCCAGTGTGGAGATGTTCTTCTCAATCGTTCCCTTCTCATAGTCGAAGAGCTTGACGGGGTGGGGCAGGTTGAGATAGTGGTTAATGGAGTCTGGATTGTTGTCGTAGCGGTTGCAGAGGTATTTGTAGTACGGCAGTTTCTTCGCCAAGTCCTCGATGAAACCAGGAATTTCTTGATGACGCTCGTCCTGCCAAGGATTCTGTCCAGCCCAATGGCTGTTGAAATTACGCTGGATGATGCGCATCTGCCTTTTGACAGCCTGCTCTGCGTATTTCTGCATCCGTGTGTCGATGGTCGTGTAGATTTTCAAGCCGTCCTTGTAGAGGTCTATGCCGTTGTCCTTGCACCAGTCATGCAGTTCGTCGGCCACAGCTTCACGGAAATACTGTGCCTGTCCGTCATAGTTGTTTTCCACGCTATAGTCCAGTTGGATGGGCTTCTTCGACAGGGTGTCGTAGGCTTCGCGCGTCAGGTCTTTGTGGCGGCACATGTTGTCCAGTACCACGTTTCGGCGCTTGAATGAGTTGTTGGGATTGGTGCGCGGATTATAATAGGTGGTGGCTTTGAGCAGTCCAACCAGGATGGCTGACTGTTCGGGTGTAAGGTCTTTGGGTGTCGTTCCGAAGTAGGTCTTTGCCGCAGTTTTTATGCCGTACGCATTGGAACCGAAATCCACGGTGTTGGCATACATGGTGAGGATGTCCTTCTTGTCGAAGAACAGCTCAATCTTCACGGCTGTTATCCACTCTTTGCTTTTCATGATGAGCAGCTTCACGCCTGGAATCTTTCCTAAGAGTCCCGTGGAATATTCCGTGCGTACGCGAAACATATTCTTGACCAACTGCTGTGTGATGGTCGAGGCACCGCGCGCATCGTGATGCACCACAAAGTCCTTGGCAGCGGCAAACACGCCTTGGAAATCTATTCCGAAATGGTGGTAGAAACGCTCGTCTTCGGTGTCGATAAGGGCTTTCCAGAAGATGGGGTTTATCTCTTCATAGGTGACTGGTGTGCGGTTCTCGCTGAAATACTTACCAATCATCACCCCGTCTGCACTGTACAGTTCGGAAGCCTGTGTCGTTCTCGGGTGCATGATGGCACTCAGCGACGGAGACTTGCCGAAGAGCCAAAGGAAATTGATGTCTACCATGATGAGGTAGAAGATGAAGCATACTACGAAGGAGGCCAGTCCGACGCCACCTTTCACGTACCATGCACGTCCTTGATACAGGCTTTTATACCACAGCCATGCTTTCTTGAGCCACTGGCGTCCTTTCGCTGCAAGCTCAATGATTTTTTCTTTCATAGATTATCTATAAACTTCAAAATGTCTTCTTCTTGTTCGGGACTGTACCAGCGCATGGCTTCGTCCCGTTTGTACCATGTCAACTGCTTGCGGGCGTAGCGCCTGGTGTTGCCCTTGATGCGTTCCACAGCTTCTTGTAGCGTCCACTGTCCGTCCATGTAGTTGAACAGTTCCTTGTAGCCTACGGTGTTGAGGGCGTTGAGCTGTCGGTAGTCGCGAAGGTCTTCCGCTTCTTTTAGGAAGCCCTGTTCCATCATCATGTCCACTCTGTCGTTGATGCGCTGGTAGAGCTTTTCTCGCTCGCAGTTGATGCCTATCTTAATGGTGCGGAATGGTCTTTGTTTCTTTTCTTTTGTCCGGAACGAGGTGTACGTTTTTCCTGTCTGATAACAGATTTCCAGTGCGTGTATGACGCGACGGTGGTTTTTTCTATCTACCATCTCGTAGTGTTCTGGGTCGAGTCGCTTGAGGTCTTCACAGAGGGCTTCCAGTCCTTCTTTCTCATAGCGTTGCTTCATGTTCGTCCTGATGTCCTCCCGAACGGTGGGAATGTCGTCAATACCATTGCACACGGCGTCGATATACATCATGCTTCCTCCAGCAAGTAGGGCGTAGGGGCGGTTGTCGTTTTCGAGCAGCTGCATGACTTCCTGTTCGTACATAGATGCGTTGTAGTAGTCAGCAATGCTCTTTGTCCCTACGAAATAGTGGTGCACTCGTCGCAACTGTTCTGCCGTCGGTGCTGCAGTGCCTATTTTCATCTCGCGATAGATTTGGCGCGAGTCAGCATTGATGACGGGGATGTTCAGATGTTCGGCCAGCCGTATTGCCAGTGCGGTTTTCCCCACTGCCGTTGGTCCTGTCACGACAATCAGCGTATGCATGTCAGCGGATGATTCCTCTCTTGGAGTTCTCGATGAACGAGCAGATGTACTCCACTTCCTTGGAGTCGGGATATTTGGCTCTTGCCTCTGCGACGCCTTCCTTCAGCAGTCCTTTGGAGTAGATGATGCGGTAGGAATCGTGTATGGACTCGATGGTTTCGTTGGAGAATCCGCGGCGGCGCAGCCCTATGAGGTTAACACCAGCATAGCGGATGGGCTCTTTGCCTGCTATCACGTATGGGGGGATGTCCTGACTGGTACGAGAGCCGCCTTGGAACATGATGTAGCTGCCGATGTGGATGAACTGATGGAAGAGACAGCAGGCGGAGATGATGGCGAAATCATCGACTGTGACTTCTCCAGCAAACTTGGTGGAGTTGCCGATGATGCATCCATTGCCGATGACGCAGTCGTGTCCGATGTGCATGTTCTCCATCAGCAGATTTCCGTTTCCTACCACGGTTTTTCCCTTCGAGGCGGTGCCCCGACTGATGGTGACATTCTCGCGTATGGAGTTGTTGTCTCCGATTTCGCAGGTGGTGTCTTCTCCTTTGAATTTTAGGTCTTGCGGCTTGGTGGCGATGGAAGCGCCGGGGAATATCTCGTTGCCGTTGCCCAACCGCGTGCCGTAGTGCAGGGTGACTCCGTTGTAGAGCTTGTTGTTGTCGCCGATGACCACGTTCTTGTCAATGACGCAGAAGGGGCCAATCACGTTGTTGTCACCGAGTTTGGCTTCGGGGTCAACGATGGCCATGGGATGTATCTGATTCATAGATTTTTTGTTATCTGTTATCTGTTATCTGTTATTTGTTTTTTACGATTTGTGCGGTAAAGGAGGCTTCTGCCACGATGTGGTCTCCCACGAAGATGTAGCCTTTCATGCTGGAGATGCCGTGGCGAACAGGTGCTAACAGGTCTACTTTGAAGATTAGGGTGTCGCCTGGCACGACTTTCTGTCGGAACTTCACGCCGTCGATGCGCATGAAGTAGGTGGACCAGCGCTCAGGCTCTTCGAGGGTGTTGAGCACCAGCAGTCCTCCGCACTGTGCCATGGCTTCTATCTGTAGCACACCAGGCATCACGGGTTCTTCGGGGAAGTGTCCTTGGAAGAATGGTTCGTTGCCTGTCACGTTCTTCACGCCCACGATGCTGTTGGCTCCCAAGGCGGTGACTTTATCCACCAGTTGCATGGGATAGCGGTGAGGCAGCAGTTCGCGGATGCGGTTGATGTCCATCACGGGTTCGTCGTTGGGGTCGTAGACAGGAGCTTGTATCTCGTGCTTCCGAATCTCTCGGCGCATCTGCCGTGCAAACTTGTTGTTGATGGTGTGTCCGGGACGTGTGGCGATGATGCGCCCTTTGATGGGTTTTCCGATGAGTGCCATGTCTCCGATGATGTCCAGCAGTTTGTGGCGTGTGCATTCATTCTCCCACACGAGCGGTTTGTGCTGGATGTAGCCGAGGTCTTCGGCGTTGAGGTGGGGCACATGGAGCATGTCGGCCAGTTGGTCCAGTTGCTCTTGGCTGATTTTCCGTTCGTAGATGACGATGGCGTTGTCCATGTCGCCACCCTTGATGAGGTTGGCTTGAAGCAGTGGCTGGATGTCTCTGACGAAGACGAAGGTGCGTGCGGCTGCTATTTCCGTCGGGAAGTCTTCGATTTTGCCGAGTGTGGCGAATTGTGAGTTGATGAATTTCGACTCGAAGGAACACATGGCGGTGAGGGAGAACTCCTCGTCGGGCAGGATGGTGATGATGGAACCTGTGTTCTCGTCTGCCACCTCTATCTTCTTGCGTATCACGTAGTAGTCTTTCGGGGCGTTCTGTTCTTCGATGCCTACTTCGTTGATTTTGTCGACATACTGTATGGCACTGCCGTCGAGGATGGGGAATTCCGGTCCGTTGACTTGGATGCGACAGTTGTCAATGCCCATGGCATAGAGTGCTGCCAGTCCGTGTTCCACCGTGCTTACTCTTGCGTCGCCTTTGGCCAGCACTGTTCCGCGCTGCGTGTCGACTACATTTTCTGCAATGGCATCGATGACGGGTTCGCCTTCCAGGTCAATGCGTTGGATTTTGTATCCTGTATTTTCTGGAGCAGGATTGAACGTCACGGTGAGGTTCAGACCTGTGTGCAGTCCTTTTCCGAAGAGCGAGAAACTGCCTTTCAAGGTTTTCTGTTTCATATCTTATTGCTGTTTTTTCAGTTCGTCGAGTTCCTTTCGGAGCATATTGAGTTCGCGGTACATCTCTGGTAGCTTGCGGAAGACGGCCGATGACTTGAAGAAGCCTTTGGGTTCGATGGCTGGCGAGCCGATGAGTTGTTCACCGTTGCCTTTGGTGTTTCCTAACACGCCAGCCTGTGCACCGATGAAGGTCTTGTCGGCAATGTGGATGTGTCCGGCAAAGCCTGCCTGTCCGCCTACCATGCACCAGGCACCAATCTTGGTGGAGCCTGCCAGTCCTGCTTGTGCCGACATGACGGTGTTCTCGCCTATCTCGCAGTTGTGTGCCACTTGGATGAGGTTGTCGAGCTTCACACCCTGGTGGATGACGGTCTGTCCCATGGTGGAGCGGTCTACACACGTGTTGGCACCGATTTCCACGTTGTCTTCGATGACGACGATGCCTATCTGTGGAATCTTGTCGTAGCCTTCTTGGTTGGGTGCGAAGCCGAAGCCGTCTGCACCGATGACACTGCCTGCATGGATGGTGACGTTGTTGCCCAAGCGACAGCCCTGGTAGACGGTGACGTTGGGGTAGAGTAGGCAGTCGTTGCCGATATGCACGCCGTCGCCAATCACCGTGTGCGGATAGATTTGCGTGTGGTCGCCCACTGTGGCATTGTCGCCCACGTAGGCAAAGGCTCCTATGTAGACCTCCTCGCCTATCTTCGCTGTGGGACTGACAAAGGCCAGTGGGTCGATGCCTTTCTTCTTGGGCTGGCTGGCGGCATAGAGTTGCAGCAGTTTGGCTACGCACTCGTAGGCGTTGTCCACGCGGATGAGTGTGGTCTCTACGGGGTGTTCCAGTTGCAGGTCGTTGTTCACCAAGACGATGCTGGCCTTGGTGTCGTAGATGTAATGGGTGTATTTGGGGTTGGACAGGAAGGTGATAGCACCTGCTGTTCCTTCTTCAATTTTTGCGAAGGTGTGCACGGTAGCGTTGTCGTTTCCTTCCACACGTCCACCGATGAACTCAGCAATTTGTTTGGCTGTAAACTCCATATTTCTGTTTGAGATTAGATAAATTTTCTGCAAAGTTACGATTTTTTTCTCAAACTCTCTGAAAACAGCGCGTATTTTTTGGAGAAAGTAGTAACTTTGCAGTCTGAAGAAAAGGCCAGTATAGTTGCTGGTGGATGAAAAATAGGACAATGACAGAAAAAATGAACGATACGCTGATTTCCAGTGTGCAGAACCCGCAGGTCAAGCGGTTGGTTCTCTTGCAACAGAAGTCGTCTGAGCGTCGCCGTCAAGGTGTTTTTGTGGTGGAGGGGCAACGGGAGGTGCAGCACTGCTGTGAGGCTGGCTATCAGATAGAGGCTGCTTACCTGTGTTCGGAGCTGTTGGCAGAAACGCAGCTGCCCGTCTCCCGTGTTTTCCAGGTGACGCGTAAGGTTTATGAGAAGATAGCGTATCGCGGTTCTACTGAAGGCATTGTCGCTATTGTGCGCGATAAACCCTTGTCGCTGAACGACCTGCGGCTGTCTGCTTCTCCTTTACTGATGGTTCTTGAACGGGTGGAGAAGCCTGGCAACCTTGGTGCTGTGCTGCGCTCTGCTGATGCTGCTCGGGCTGATGCCGTCATCGTCTGCGACCCACTGACAGACCTTCACAATCCGAACTTGATTCGCAGTAGTCTTGGTGCTGTGTTCACGGTGCCGACGGTGGCGTGTTCCTCTGAGGCGTGCATCCAGTTCCTGCGCGACCGCAACATTCAGATACTGACGGCTCAACTACAGGATTCCAGTCTTTACTATGATGTGGATATGCGCCGCCCGACTGCCCTTGTCATGGGAACGGAGTCCACGGGGCTTACCCCACAGTGGCGCGAGGCAGCTTCGGCACACATCCGCATTCCGATGTTGGGACAGTTGGACTCTCTCAACGTCAGTGTCTCTGCGGCCATCCTGCTTTTTGAAGCGGTTCGACAGCGCCAGTTAGAGTGATGGAACGCCCTGCTTGAGCAGTTCGGCCATCTGTTGCTGCATCTCTCGAGCTTTCTGTCCAGCCACTTGTGCGAAGTCCTGTCCGTTGGAAGCGTAGATGATGCCTCTTGAGGAGTTGACCAGTAGGCCGCAGTCGCTGTTCATGCCGTAGCGGCAGACTTCTTCGAGACTTCCGCCCTGTGCGCCCACGCCAGGCACCAACAGGAAGTGGTTGGGAACAATCTTGCGGATGTCCTCAAACATTCGTCCCTGTGTGGCTCCCACCACGTACATCATATTGTCCTTTGTTCCCCATTGTAGGCTCGTCTTCAACACTTTCTCGAAGAGCCGTTCTCCGTCAGCATCAGTGGTCAGTTGGAAATCGTGCGAACCCTTGTTGGAGGTCAAGGCGAGGAGGATGACCCAGCGGCCTTCGTAGCCAAGGAATGGTGTGACGCTGTCTTCGCCCATGTAGGGAGCTACGGTCAGCGAGTCTACTGCGTATTCTTCAAAGAATGTGCGTGCATACATGGCCGACGTGTTTCCGATGTCGCCTCGTTTGGCATCGGCAATGATGAAGTGGTTAGGGTAGTGCTCTTTGAGGTAGCGGATGGTGCGCTCAAAGGAGAGCAGTCCCTTCACGCCGAAGGCTTCATAGAAGGCTAAGTTGGGCTTGTAGGCTACGCAGTAGGGGGCAGTAGCGTCGATGATGGCTTTGTTGAACGAGAAGATGGCATCTTCTTCATTCAGAATATGTTGCGGCACTTTCTTTAAGTCCGTGTCGAGTCCCACGCAGAGGAATGACTGCTTGGTTTTGATTTGTTCGATGAGTTGTTGTCTGTTCATGATGCTGTCGTTATGTTAGGGTCAGAGTTCTGTTTCTTTCATGCGCTCGGCATTTTCTGCCACGGTGAGTGCGTCGATCATGGCCTGTATGTCTCCGCCTAAGAAGCCCTGCAGGTCGTGGGTGGTGTAGCCGATGCGGTGGTCAGTGACGCGTCCTTGTGGGAAGTTGTAGGTGCGTATCTTTGCAGAGCGGTCGCCTGTGGAGACGAGTGACTTGCGGCGCGAGGAGATGTCGTCCATGTATTTCTGATGCTCCTTGTCGTAGATGAAGGTGTAGAGTCGGGAGAGTGCGCGCTCTTTGTTCTTCGGTTGGTCGCGCGTCTCGGTACACTCGATGAGTATTTCTTCGGTCTCTCCCGTGTTGGGATTTTTCCACATATAGCGTAGTCTGACGCCAGACTCCACCTTGTTGACGTTCTGCCCTCCAGCTCCGGAGCTGCGGAAGGTGTCCCACTTGATTTCGCCTTCGTTGATGTGCACTTCAAACTTGTCAGCTTCGGGCAGCACGGCCACGGTGGCTGCGCTGGTGTGCATGCGTCCTTGGGTTTCTGTGGCAGGGACACGCTGCACGCGGTGGACGCCCGACTCGTACTTGAGTGTGCCGTAGACATCAGCTCCGCTGACGGCGAAGTCTATCTCCTTGTATCCGCCCACTGCTCCTTCTGAGACGGAGGTGACGGAGAGTGTCCAACCCTTTGAGTCGCAGAAGTTTTTGTACATCTTGAAGAGGTCGCCAGCGAAGAGGGCAGCTTCATCGCCACCGGTGCCTGCTCGTATCTCCATCTGTACGTTCTTGGCGTCTTCTGGGTCTTTGGGGATTAGTGCTATCTTGATTTCCTCCTCCAGTTGCGGTTGCAGTCGTTCGTTGTCAGCCAGTTCTGCGCGCGCCATTTCCTTCATCTCTGCGTCGTCGCTGTTGGCCAGTATGTCTTTTGCCTCGCGTATGCCGTTGAGACAGGCCATGTAGCGTTTCCTCGCGTCCATGATGTCGCTGAGGTCTTTGTATTCCTTGGTGAGTTTGACGAAGCGGTTTTGGTCGGCGATGACTTCGGGGTCTGTGATGAGTGTTGCCACTTCTTCGAAGCGTGCTTCCAGTCCTTCGAGTTTTTGTAGTATGCTGTTGCTTTCCATAGCTTTTACAATTAATAATTAAGAATTAATAATGAAGAATTGGCCTGACGGGCAACAAGTTTCTGGATGTAGTGAGACCGTGAGGACATAAGCAAAATTCTTAATTCTTAATTCTTAATTCTTAATTAGTAATAGAATGTTCC
>CAVAIX010000064.1:0-11270 GCA_963588695.1 Bacteroidaceae bacterium
GGGCAAGGACGTGCTCGTGATTGGCGGTGGCGACACCGGAAGCGACTGCATCGGCACTGCCCACCGTCAGGGTTGCAAGAGCGTTACGCAGATAGAGATTATGCCCAAGCCACCGGTGGGTCCCGAAGACCCCAAGAACCCCTGGCCGGGTTATCCACGCACGCTGAAGACAACATCGAGCCACGAAGAGGGCTGCACACGCCGTTGGAACATCAACTCACTGGAGTTTCTCGGCAAGGACGGCAAGCTGACCGGAGTGAAGGTGCAGGAGATAACATGGAAGCCCAACCCCGAAGGCGGACGGCCTCTAATGGAGCCTGTGGGCAAGCCGGAGATAATAAAGGCGGAGATGGTGCTTCTGGCCATGGGCTTCCTCAAGCCAGAGCAGCCCAAGTTTGCCGAAAACGTGTTTGTGGCCGGCGACGCGGCCAACGGCGCCTCGCTGGTTGTGCGCGCAATGGCGAGCGGACGCGACGCGGCAGCCGCAGTTGACAAGTATCTGGGCTAACGCCAAGACACGGCAAAACAATGTAAGACGATGGCCAAGACAATGGTCAAGACATTGTAAGATATAGCATTTTCCAAGCCCTGCCATGGCGTTACGGGTTTTCCCTGTTTCCCCAATCCACCCGTAACGCCAACCCCGTGGCAGGGCTTTTTCACACCGCTCTTGCAGTGGGCGTCGGCGCGACAAGCACATGCGCCCCAAGGATTGCAGAGCGGTGAGACGCACAAATGACAAGAGCGGCGGCTTTCACACCGAAGGCCGCCGCTTTTCTGCGTCTATGCCATAGGCCGCAAATACATAATCAATAGGCTACACATGCATAATCAATAGGCTACACATGCATAATCAATAGGCTTTCAGCGTGTAGCCTGTCATGTTTCATTTGGCGGCTTTGCCAATACGGACAAATATTAGTATATTTGTGCGCACAAAAGCAACGAAAACACATTCAGCGGATGAGAAAGATAAATCTTGGCGACAGCATATCCTGGCGCGACGTAATATTGCGCGCCGCCATCATCATAGGCACCGTGGCCGTGATAGTGTGGGCAATGCCGCGCGACACGAGCAACTACTTCATGGTGGAGCAAGGCAAGCCGTGGAAGTATGTTGACTTCCGCGCGCCGTTCGACTTCCCCATCTACAAGTCGGAGGCGGCCATCAGGCACGAGCGCGACAGCATGATGCGCCTCTATGAGCCATACTTCACACTCAACAAGGAAGTGGAGGGGCGCATGGTGCGCAACTTCCTGTCTGACTTCCAAAACGGCATACCTGGCGTGCCCGACGACTACATAAGCATTATAGCCAACCGCCTGCACACCATCTACAGCATAGGCGTGGTGGGGTCGGCCGACGGCGACCCCTACGCCTCCGACACCGCACACTCCATACGCATCGTTGACGGCAAGAACGCCACCAGCGTGAAGGCATCGGCGGTGCTATCGACCAAGGAAGCCTACGAGTCGCTGTTTGCCGACGGACTGATGGAGCAGCATAGGCAGGAGCTGCAACGGTGCAACCTCGACAACTACATATCGCCCAACCTGATATACGACAGGGCAAGGAGCACGGCCAGCCGCAACGACCTGCTCGCGAGCATACCTCTGGCAAGTGGCGTGGTGCAGAAGGGACAGAAGATTATTGACCGTGGCGACATCGTCGACGAGACGGCATTCAGAATACTGGAATCATATAAGAAGGAGAACGAGCGACGGGAGCAAGACACCACCACCAACCGAATAGCCTTTGCAGGCGAGGCACTATACGCACTGATAGTGCTGATATGCTTCACCTCGTATCTGGGACTGTTCCGCAAGGACTACTTCGAACGGCCACGCAGCGTGGCGATGCTCTATTCGCTGATATTGATATTCGCGGTGCTCACCTCGCTCATGGTGCGCAACACCGTGGGCCACGTGTTCATGCTGCCTTATGCCATGGCCGCCGTATTCATAAGGGTGTTCATGGACTCGCGCACGGCATTCATCACCCACCTGACAACGGTGCTCATCTGTGCCGCTATGCTGCAACACCAGTTTGACTTCATGGTGGTGGAGACCGTGGCGGGACTCGTCGCCGTCTATTCGCTCAGGGAACTGCAATACCGCTCGCAACTGTTCAAGACGGCCATGATAGTGACCGTGGCGTGCATCGGAATGAACATGGCGTGCGACATGATGAACGGCTCGGCTCTGAAAGTGCTCGACTGGAGCAACTACAACTACTTCATCGTGAACGGACTGTTGCTGCTCTTCGCCTATCCACTGCTCTACCTGATAGAGAAGGCGTTTGGCTTCACGTCGGACATCACGCTCATCGAGCTGTCGAACACCAACAACCCTCTGCTGCGAAAGCTCAGCGAGGTGGCTCCAGGCACGTTCCAACACTCGATACAGGTGGGCAACCTGGCCGCCGAGATAGCCAACAAGATAGGCGCAAAGAGCCAATTGGTGCGCACGGGCGCACTGTATCACGACATCGGCAAGATGGTGAACCCCATATACTTCACCGAAAACCAGTCGGGCATTGACCCCCACGCAAGCCTATCGTGCATAGAGAGCGCGCAGATAATAATAAGCCACGTGACCGAGGGACTGAAGATAGCCGACAAATACAACCTGCCCGACGTGATAAAAGACTTCATAAGCACCCACCACGGACAGGGAAAGGCAAAGTACTTCTGCGTGAAATACAAGAACGAGCACCCCGACGAGAAGGTTGACGACCTGCTGTTCACCTATCCCGGACCCAATCCGTTCACGCGCGAACAGGCCATACTGATGATGGCCGACACGGTGGAGGCGGCGTCAAGGGCGCAACACGACTACTCGGAGAAGTCGATACGCGAGCTGGTGAACCGACTCATAGACGGACAACTGGCCGAAGGCTACTTCAAGGAGTGCCCAATAACATTCCGCGACATCGCCTACGCCAAGACGGTGCTCATAGAGAAGCTCAAGTCGATATACCACACCCGCGTGAGCTATCCCACGCCCAACAAGTAGTATTGTCGGAGTTGTGGACACAAGGTGAGGCGCACATGGGCTTTTGACACCGCCAGCATCATGCATTTTGGCCATACGCCATCGAAACGCCCTAAGGTTTAGGCGGCTTTCGACGGCCGCCATCCAAAAAAGCAACATTTTGTTTGGCAAATAGAAAAAAACGCATTACCTTTGCACTCGCTTGCAACAAAGCGCATTTTTAGGTAGATCCGCTAGCTCAGTTGGTAGAGCACAACACTTTTAATGTTGGGGTCTTGGGTTCGAACCCCAAGCGGATCACAAGGGCAGCAAGCCCATGGGAAAGAGAATTTTACGAAAGTAAAGTTCTCTTTTTTTGCATTTATACATTGGTTGTCTATTTTAGGAGCCTCACATGTAGTGGGTGCGGTGTCTCACCGCACGCCAAGCGCCAATGCGGCAGTTGCGACGTGAGACACGTCGCCCACTACATGCACACCTATCACATGTGATTCAATAAATAGGACAGCCTGGTTTACACATTTCAAAGAGGCATAACGCAAGGATGACTTTGCCACCCTCTTACACTTCAATGCGTGGCAAAGTGTCACCATGTGGCAAGTTTGGGGACGTAAAAATGTGAAAAGTGAAAAAAAAACTGTAATTTTGCCCGAAATAAACTGCATAACTGACAAATCAACCGATGGCAGACAGAAAAGTGAGGGTGCGCTTTGCGCCCAGCCCGACAGGGGCGTTGCATATCGGCGGAGTACGCACCGCATTGTATAACTACCTGTTCGCGCGACAGCATGGGGGCGACCTCGTGTTCAGAATAGAGGACACCGACTCAAATAGGTTCGTGCCCGGCGCGGAGGAATACATCATAGAGTCGTTCAAATGGCTCGGAATAAAGTTTGACGAAGGCGTGTCTTTCGGAGGCCAGCACGGCCCCTACCGCCAGAGCGAACGGCGCGACATATACAAGAAGTATGTGCGAATGCTGCTCGACAACGGCAAGGCATACATCGCGTTCGACACTCCCGAAGAGCTTGAGGCTAAGCGCGAAGCCACACAAAACTTCCAGTATGATGCCCATACCCGCATGCAGATGCGCAACTCGCTCACCATGTCGAAGGAGGAGGTTGACAGTCTGATTGCCGAGGGCAAGCAGTATGTCGTGCGGTTCAAGATAGAACCGGGCGAGGCAGTACACGTTGACGACCTGATACGCGGCGACGTGCGGATAATGAGCGACATTCTCGACGACAAGGTGCTCTACAAGAGCGCCGACGAACTGCCCACATACCATTTGGCGAACATCGTTGACGACCACCTCATGGAGATAACCCACGTGATACGTGGCGAGGAGTGGCTGCCCAGCGCACCGCTCCACGTGCTACTCTACAAGGCGTTCGGCTGGGAAGACACCATGCCGCGCTTCGCCCACCTGCCACTGCTGCTCAAGCCCGAAGGCAAGGGCAAGCTGAGCAAGCGCGACGGCGACAGGCTCGGTTTCCCCGTGTTCCCGCTCGAATGGCACGACCCCAAGACGGGCGAGGTGTCGTCGGGCTACCGCGAGAGCGGTTACTTCCCCGAGGCTGTCATCAATTTCTTAGCACTACTCGGATGGAATCCCGGTACTGAGCAGGAACTCTTTACCCTTGACGAACTGGTTCACCTGTTCGATATCACCAAATGCTCGAAGGCTGGTGCGCGTTTCGCCTACGAGAAGGGCATCTGGTTCAACCATGAATACATCCTAAAGAAGAGCAACGAGGAGATTGCCTCGCTCTTCGAACCCATCTGTCGTGCGCACGATGTGAAAGACTCGTCGGAGCGCATCCTGCAGGTGGTGACGATGATGAAAGACCGCGTCTCGTTTGTCAAGGAGTTGTGGCCGCTGTGTTCCTTCTTCTTCGAAGCACCGACGACCTACGACGAGAAGACGGTGAAGAAACGCTGGAAGGACGACTCTGCTCGGCAGTTGACCGAGCTGATAGGGGTACTTAGAGACATGGACGACTTCTCGCTGGAGAACCAAGAGCGGATTGTCCACGAGTGGATAGAACAGAAGGAATACAAGCTCGGCAATATCATGAACGCTTGGCGGCTGACACTCGTCGGTGAAGGCAAGGGGCCGGGCATGTTTGACATCTCGGCCTTCCTCGGCAAAGAGGAGACCATTGCCCGTATGGAGAAAGCGATAGAAGTGTTGGGATAATCACGTGACGTGTAGCAGTAATGTATAATATCGCTATCTATATTTACCTCTTGGGCGTGGTTGTCGCCTCGCTTTTCAGCCAGAAGGTGCGTAAGATGTGGCGCGGTGAGCGTCAGGCCATTCGTATCATCAAGGAGAAACTGGATCCTGAGGCACAGTATGTTTGGTTTCATGCCGCCTCACTTGGCGAGTTTGAACAGGGACGACCACTCATGGAACAGTTGCGTCGTGAACATCCAGAATACAAAATTCTGCTCACCTTCTTCTCGCCATCGGGCTATGAGGTGCGCAAAGACTATGGGGGTGCAGACATCATCACCTATCTGCCCCTTGACACCATCATGAACGCACGTCGTTTCCTGCGTACCATACGTCCCGTTATGGCTTTCTTCATCAAATATGAATTTTGGTATAACTACCTGCATATTCTGAAACATCGTCATGTGCCGGTATACAGTGTGTCGAGCATCTTCCGCCCCAACCAAGTGTTCTTTAAGTGGTATGGACGTAACTACGGCAGGGTGTTGCAGTGCTTCACCCATTTCTTCGTGCAGAACGAGATAAGTTGCCAGTTACTGGAGAAGATTGGTATTCGTGCCGCCACGGTGGTTGGCGATACTCGTTTTGATCGCGTGCTACAGATTAAGGAGGCTGCCAAGCAACTGCCGTTAGTGGCGGCGTTTGCTGACGGTCACCGTACTTTCGTGGCTGGTTCAAGCTGGCAACCCGATGAGGATATTTTTATCCCTTGGTTCAATGCCCACAAGGACTGGAAACTCATTATCGCTCCCCATGTGATAGGTGAAGAACACCTGCGGCAAATCCTGTCGAAGATTGACGGCAAGGCAGTGCGCTATACGCAAGCTTCGGAGGACAACGTGCGCGAGGCCAATGTTCTCGTCATTGACTGTTTTGGTCTGCTCAGTAGTATCTATCACTATGGTGAGGTGGCCTATGTCGGCGGAGGCTTCGGTGTAGGTATCCACAACCTGCTTGAGGCTGCGGTGTGGAACGTTCCGGTCATCTTCGGTCCTAACAACCAACGCTTCCAGGAAGCCCAGCGCCTCAAGGCGTGTGGCGGTGGTTTGGAGATTGCGTCGGCTGATGCTTTCCAGCGCGTCATGGATCGTTTTGATGTCGATGAACAGGCAGTCAAGGCTGCTGGACAACGGGCTGGCGACTATGTGAAGGGGCAGGCTGGTGCCACCGTCAAGGTGCTGCGGAGTGTAGGACTCTAAAAGAAATACATTATGGCTTTAATTAAGACAGTAAATGGGTTGACTCCCCAATGGGGGCGTGACTGCTATTTCAGTGAGAATGCCACCGTCGTCGGCGAGGTGACCATGGGCGACGAGTGTTCCGTGTGGTTCAATGCCGTGGTGCGGGGCGATGTGGCTCCCATCACCATCGGCCATCGCACCAATGTGCAGGACGGAGCGTGCATCCATGTCACCCACGAAACGGGTCCCGTGGTGATAGGTAACGACGTGACCATCGGTCATAACGCCACGGTACATGCCTGCACCATCCATGATGGTGCACTCATCGGCATGGGGTCAACACTACTTGACGGCTGTGAGGTGGGCGAGGGCGCTGTCGTTGCTGCTGGCGCACTGGTACTCCAACATACCAAGATCGGACCTCATGAAATATGGGGTGGTGTACCTGCCAAATACATCAAACCCACCAGGCCTGGTCAGACGGACAATGCGAAGCACTATGTGGAATACGCCAAATGGTATAGAGAGGAGTAGCTGAATGACATAAGGGTATATAAAAAAGGTCTTGGCATTACGCCAAGACCCTTTTTTATATACGGAAAGTCTACTTTTTAGAGGTTGGGGTTCATCTCCGTCCACTTGGCAACGGGAGGAACGATACCCAGCTCTACAATCTCGTCGCGCATCTTGCAGAGGTGCTCGTAGGACTTGGCCAGTGCAGCCATCTCCTCTTCCGTACCCTTCGGCTCTACGAAGTGAACACCGGTCTTGTCGATGACAGAAGGCATGGCCATCATCACATTCTTGAAACCACACTTGTCGCAGTTGACGTAGCAACCTGCGGGCAGGGTGAACTTCTCGCCACCCATAGCAGCCTCAATCATCTTCACGGCGTTGTAGGCAGGGCTCTGGAACGAGCTGCGGCCACGGAGTTTGATGATGTTGGAACCACCCTGAATGGTGTGGTGTTTGATCTCTTCCCAACGCTCGGCAGAGAGACCCATCTCGGAGAGGGGCTTGCCGTCCACCTTAACCTGAGAGGCGAAGACAGCCATCTGCTCGCCGTGGCCACCATAGGTGTGGGCACCGGTCACCTTGTCCTGCTGTACGCCGAACTCCAAGGCGAGTGCCTGCTGCAGACGGGTGGAGTCAAGGGCGGCGAGGGAGGTCAGCTGGTTGGGCTTCAGGCCAGAGTGGATCAGTGCGGTCAAGGCCGTCACGTCAGCGGGATTGAAGATGACAACCACGTGCTCTACACTGGGGCAGTATTTCTTGATGTTATCACCAAACTCGGCGGCAATCTTGCAGTTGCCCTTCAACAAATCTTCACGGGTCATGCCATCCTTACGGGGAGCACCACCAGAAGAGATGATATATTTCGCACCAGTGAAAGCCTCTTCGGCATTAACGGTGTAGGTCACATTGGCACCAGCGAAGGCGCACTGCTGAATTTCATCGAACACACCGTGAACACCCAGCTCGTAGATGTCATAGAGACAGATGTTGGGAGTGAGACCGAGCATCAATGCGCTCTGTACCATGTTTGAACCGATCATACCGCCGGCTCCGACGATCAAGAGTTTGTCGTTTGTTAAAAATTCCATAGTTATTTCCTTTGTATTTGTAAGTTTTTGTCTGGTTGCAAAGTTAGCAAAAAAACTTTTTATATGGAACAATTCTTGATTATTTTAATGTTATTAGAACTTAAAAACAACCTGTTTGCAAACTCCATATTGCATAAAGTGGCCTTATTCCTGAACTTGAGCCTCACCCTCAGCTCCCTTTTTCATCTTTGGCAGGCGACGAGACTTGCGCAGCGCTTCGGTGATGATCCACTGCAACTGGCCGTTGGTGCTGCGGAACTCGTCCGCAGCCCAGGCCTCTATCGCATTCATGGTATCTGAATCGATGCGCAGAATGAAACTCTTGGTTGATTTCTTGTCTGCCATATATATAATAGGTGTAGGTAGCTTAATGATTAAGCGTTCCTGCGTTCACTACTGGCTGAGCCGAGTCGTCGCTGCAGAGCACGACAAGTAGGTTACTTACCATAGCGGCCTTCTTGTCATCGTCCAGTTCCACGATGTTCTCACTGGAGAGTCGCTCCAGTGCCATCTTTACCATCGACACGGCACCCTCTACAATCTGTTCGCGAGCGGTGATGATGGCTGAGGCCTGCTGGCGACGCAGCATTACTGCTGCAATCTCGGGGGCATAGGCCAAGTAGTTGATGCGAGCTTCAATAACTTCTATGCCTGCCAAAGCCAATCGCTCGTCGAGTTTCTCCTCCAGTTGTTGGTTGATCTCGTCAGCACTGGAGCGGAGCGTCGGCTCCGTCGACTTGTTGTCGTCATCGTCGTAGGCATACTGGCCAGCCACCTGGCGCAGGGCGGCATCGCTCTGCACACGCACGAAATTCTCCAAGGCGTTCATCAGCCCCTTCATGTCGCTACCTACTGTATTGGCATTGGCGGCCATCGTCTGTGAGTCAACCTCGAAGAGGGCTTTGTAGGTATCCTTTAGTTTCCAGACGAGTACCAGACCAATCATGACTGGGTTGCCCGTCTTGTCGTTCACCTTGATGGGTTCAGCGTCGAGGTTACGAGCACGTAGTGACACCTTTTTCGTACTGTAGAAGGGGTTGATCCAGTAGAAACCAGTCTGCGAGAACGTGCCGCTGTACTTTCCGAACCAGTTGGTCACCTTGGCTTCGTTAGGCTCTAACTGCATCAGTCCGCTCCACATGATGACGTTGACAACGAGCAGTAGCACCCCTCCGCCAAGTAAGCCTCCGCCCTGTGCCCCGTTGCCTTCGTCCAACAGTACGACACCATAGACTATTCCTGCGACAGCCAGAATCAACACGGCCAGATTGATGAACAGCATGACAAAACCGTTCGCGACCATTCCCTTAAAAGCATACTCTTTCTTTTCCATAGTTTTTTTGAGTTTATAGGTTGATATCATTTTGATATTGCAAAGATACGCTATTTCTTCGGAATGGCAATGACTTTGGTGGTCAGTTTAACAATATTTGGCAAAAAGAGCACAGCATTTTCAAGAAACTTTTTTCGGACGGGAAGTCATAAAAAAGCGGAAAAACTTGCGTAATTCGTGAAAATGGTGTAATTTTGCAGCCGCTTAATGGCGAAGAAAAGTTTAACTAAAATAACAAAAGCAAAAAAACATGATTATTGTACCGGTAAAGGAAGGCGAGAACATTGAAAAGGCCCTCAAGAAATTTAAGAGAAAATTCGAAAAGACTGGCGTTGTGAAGGAACTCCGCCGTCGTCAGCAGTTCGACAAGCCGTCTGTGCTGAAGCGCCTCAAGATGGAACACGCCATTTACGTGCAGAAGCTCCGCGCTGCTGAAGAATAAAAAAGTAGCGAGAAAATTTGGTGGTTTGATATTTTCTGCGTAAATTCGTTGCCGAAAAGTAAAGCAACGGGTCTATGATAGAGAAATTTCTAAGCTACCTGCGCTATGAGCGGAATCGCTCCGAGCTCACAGTGCGAAGTTACGACAGGAGTCTCCATGACTTCGAGTCGTATTTTCAACTTAGGGATTGTCAACTCTCATGGGAGACGGTAGACTCCGATGTCATCCGTGACTGGATGGAGAGTTTAATGGATAAAGGCGCCATGGTATCAACAGTGAACAACTGCTTGAGTGCCGTGCGTTCTTTTTATCGCTATGCGTTAGCACATGGTGTGGTTGAGGTGGATCCAGCACATCATGTGAAAGGCCCTAAACTACAGAAACCCCTTCCAAAATTCATTCGTGAAAAGGATATGGATCGTCTGATGGACGGAGATAATATGTGGAACGGATCGTTTCAGGACTCGCGCGCGCGTACTATTATATTAACGCTTTACTCTACGGGCATACGTCTTGCTGAACTCATCGGACTTAACGTGGCGGACGTGGATTTCGTAAATCGACAGATTAAGGTGACGGGTAAGCGCGACAAACAACGGATTGTTCCGTTTGGTGACGAACTGGCGGAAGCCCTCCATGACTATCTTCGGGAGCGCGACAAACGACCGATAGTGGATGCAGATGCCCTGTTTGTTAGTGATAAAGGGCGACGGATAAGTCGCTCCTTAGTGGAGTCCTTGGTCAAGGATAACCTCCTTAAGGTGACTACGCAACAGAAACGATCGCCGCACGTGCTGCGCCACTCTTTTGCTACGGCTATGCTCAACAACGGGGCAGAACTGGAGAGTGTGCGCAAGTTACTGGGACACGAGAGCATCGCCACTACCGAGATTTATACCCACGCCACCTTTGAACAACTTAAGCATGTGTACGAAAAAGCCCATCCAAGGGCTTGACGACCATAAAACAACAGTACTAACCCTTAAAAATGGAGGTAACTATGGAAATCAAGATTCAGTCTATTCACTTTGATGCCACAGACAAACTACAGGCATTCATCGAGAAGAAAACCGCCAAACTGGAAAAAGCCTACGAGGACATCCAAGCGGTAGAGGTCATCTGTAAAGTGGTGAAGCCCGCTACGGCACTGAACAAGGAGGTGAGCATGACCGTCCGTGTGCCCGGCAACCGAATCTTTGTGGAAAAAGTAAGCGATACTTTTGAGGAGGCAACAGACCTTTGTGTTGACTCATTGAAGGTACAACTGCAGAAAATTAAAGAAAAATCGCGCAATCGCTAAAAAAAACCGCAAAAAGTTTTGGTGGTTCAAAAATAATGCCTACCTTTGCATCCGCTTTCCGACGGTTAGCAACTCCTTCGGGAGACGGATGCTTAGAGAAGCCTCTTTAGCTCAGTTGGCCAGAGCACGTGATTTGTAATCTCGGGGTCGTTGGTTCGAATCCGACAAGAGGCTCAA